>JAYKGU010000297.1:0-19168 GCA_035285585.1 Synechococcales cyanobacterium | reverse complement strand
CTACTCCCCAATATGTGCAGCCGTGGCAATATCCGGCCTGGTTTCAGGAATGGTGGGACTACGCCCAGGCAAACCGCAACCATGAGCCTGAGCGGTGGGAAGAAGTGGAGGAAAAGGAATCCTTTGTGGATCGATCCAGCTTGATTCACATGCTGATGATGGCCCAGGCAAAAATTCCTTCCCAGTACCCCTATCTGGCCGGTCAGACCTACTCCATCATTCCCTCCATGTTTGTTCCCAGGGCGCTGAACCCCAATAAGCTACGGAGCCACGAAGGCACCCACATGCTCAACGTGCATGTGCGGCGACAGACCTATGAGCAAACCTGGAAAACCACCATTGCCTGGGGCCTGTTACCCGAAGCCTATGCCAACTACGGTTTCTTTGGCTGTGCCCTGATTGGCGGCATTTTGGGAGCCTTCTATGGCTCGATTACCCTGGCGGCCATCGGCGTCCCGCCATTTTCCGCCCGCATGATCTTTTGCGTACTGATCATGAGTCTGGCCCTGGCCTCCACCGAATGGACAGCGGGCGTTTATGCCGCCACCCTGTTCCAATCGTCTGTGCCCATCGTCGGCATGAAATACGCGTTTATGAAAATCTACCGCCCCAAGTTCCTCAACCGCCTCCGCCCCCCCAAGGCAACCACCCAGCAATCCTACCCCTACCTGGTCAAGCCTCGAAAGGTCAGGTAAACCCAAGTAGGGGTATCAACATAAAGTGGGACGCTTGCCCAAGAATAGAATTCAGGAGTCAGAATACAGAAGTCAGCTCTCTCCTGAATTCTGACTCCTGACTTCTGACTTCTGGATCCTGTCCAATCACGATTTCCCGCCTTAAGTTGATACCCCCTCAAGTAGAACTTTCGCACTACGTGCACTAGTTCTACCAAATCCAAAATCTAAAATCCAAAATCTAAAATCCTCTTCCTCTCCATGTTTCGCCTCGCCATCATCACCTCCCATCCCATCCAGTACTACGCGCCCTGGTTCCGCTACCTGGCCACCGCCACTGACCTGACGGTGCGGGTCTTTTATCTGTGGGATTTTGGCATCACACCCCAGAGCGATCGCCAGTTTAATCAAACCTTTCAGTGGGATATTCCCCTGCTGGCGGGGTATGACTATGAGTTTGTGCCCAATACGAGCGATCGCCCCGGCACCAGCCACTTTTGGGGCCTGCAAAACCCCACGCTAATCCCCCAGGTGTGGGCCTTCCAGCCTGATGCGGTACTGTTGATGAACTACAACTACGCCAGCCTGTATCGCTTTTTGGCCTGCTGGCGCGAGACGCCTCTGCTGTTTCGCGGCGACTCCCATCGGTTGGTTCCCGAAACCGGCGTCAAGGCAGCCCTCAAGCGCCACTGGATCACCCAGATCTATCGCCGCTTTGACGCCTGTTTGTACGTGGGGCAGGCCAATCGGGCGTACTTTGAATATCACGGCGTTGGGGACGAGCGCCTATTTTTTTCACCCCACGCCATTGACAACGATCGCTTTCTGACTCAGGCAGAAACTGCTGCGATCGCTGCCCAGCAATGGAAACAGGAGTTAGGCATTCCCCCTACCCATCCCGTTATCTTGTTTGCGGGTAAGCTGATTCCCAAGAAGCGCCCGCTGGATTTGCTCCATGCCTTTCTGCGGGCCGATTTACCCGATACGGCTCTCCTGTTTGTTGGATCGGGGGAACTGGAGGCCACCGTCCGGGAAGCGGCCCAACAATCCGGCCATCCCCACATCTACTTTGCCCCCTTCCAGAATCAAAGCCAGATGCCCCGCACCTATGCCGCTGGGGATGTGGTGGTGCTACCCAGCTATGGGTCGGGGGAAACCTGGGGACTGGCCATCAATGAGGCCATGTGTTTGGGCAAAGCGGCGATCGCCAGTGACCATGTGGGCTGTGCCGCAGACCTGATCAAACCTGGCGAAACGGGCCTGGTCTTTCCCGCCGGAGATGTGGATGCCCTGGCAAAGTGTTTGCAGATTGCTTTGCAGGGTGTGCAATCGGATCGGAAAGGTTTGCCACCGCAAAAGAGCGATCGCCAACGCCTGCAAACATGGGGCTGGGCGGGACAGCAGCATATCCAACGCTACAGCTATCAGGAGTCCACCAAGGGTTTGGTGGCGGCTCTTTCGGCCCAATGCCGCTGAGAAATCATTTAAGAACAAACCTTTCACAAACGGGATGGTTGACGCGATCGCAAACCCTGCCCCGCCACACTAAGAACTATCAGACTTCACCTTTCTGAGAAGACTTATGGTTCAATTAATCGTTCCGGGGGCGGCCATCCTGCTCGTCATTGGCCTGACCCCCATTGTGCAACAGATCGGGCTAACCCTGGGCTATGTAGATCAGCCCGGCGTTCGGAAGATTCATAAAGCTCCCATTGTGCGGATCGGTGGCGTGGCCATTTTTCTAGGCACCTTTCTCGCCTGGATCCTGGCCAGCCAGGTCTTTCCATCCGCCAGCGAAGGTGCTTTGATATGGGGAATCTTGCTGGGGGGGCTGGGCTTTTTTGCCACGGGTTTGATGGATGACCTGTGTAACCTTTCTCCCTTTGTGCGCCTGGGGATGCAGGCCGCAGTTACGCTGGGCGTCTGGTGCCTGGGGGTTCGCCTGGAGGCCCTGCCCCTGCCGGGGTTCACCGAAACTCTGCCCGCCGGACTGAGCTTGCTGGTGACCTTTCTCTGGCTGGCGGGCGTCGCCAATGCCATCAACTGGCTGGACGGTATGGATGGCTTAGCCGCAGGCATCACGGCGATCGCCTCTGGGGGACTGGCGGTGATGAGCTGGTCAGGCCATCCCACCGTTGCCCTGATGGCGCTGGGCCTCTGTGGCGGTACCCTGGGCTTTTTGAAGTACAACGCCGCCCCCGCCCGTATCTTCATGGGGGATGGTGGTTCCTACTTCCTGGGCTTTGCCCTGGCGGCGATCGCCATCACGGGCCTACCTGTCAATGGTTCCCTGACGGCGGCCCTGCTCCCCTTTGCCGTGCTGCTGGTGCCCATCCTGGACATGACTCTGGTAATTGGCGCACGGTTGGGCGATCGCAAGTCTCCTTTCTTCCCCGACCAGCGTCACATCCACCATCGCCTGCTGCACGCCCACCTGGCCAAGTCCACTATTGTCTGGTGTATCTATGGCCTTACCTTGCTGTCTGGCCTGGGCGCGATTCTGCTAGTCTATACGCCCCTTGGAGGGTGGGTTTTGGTAGGGGCGATCGCCCTCTTTGGCCTCACGACCCGCTCTCTGTGGCCTCAAGCGACGGGGGATGCGGTGTCGGTGTCGGGGGTTGGGCAGTAGATTTTGGATTTTAGATTTTGGATTTGCGTTTGATGTGTCCGCAGATTTCGCAGATGGACGCAGATTGAAGCTCGCCCATCCACCCACCTACCCACCTACCTATCCACCCACCTGCCCACCTACCCACCTACCCACTCACCCACCCACCCATGAAAGTCCTCCACCTCATCCCCTCCCTCTCTCCTCTCCGGGGTGGCCCCAGTCAGGCGATTTTGGAAATGGTTCAGGCCCAGCGCCAGCAGGGTGTTGAGGCGGTGATTGCTACGACCAATGATCACGGGGATCAAACTTTTCTCGCGCCCCATGGACACTGTATTGAAAGTGGCAGCATTCCTGAATTAGCTGGGCCTTCCGTGCCGATTTGGGTTTTTCCGCGCAAGCTGTCCAGCCCCGTCGCTCTGCGGGAATTTGCGATCGCCCCCACCCTTGCCCCCTGGCTGTGGCGACACCTGACGGCCTTTGATCTGGTGCATGTCCATGCCATCTTCAACTATCCGACAACTCTGGGTATGGCGATCGCCCAGGCTAAAGGTATTCCCTATATCCTGCGTCCGCTCGGGTCCCTGGGGCGTTGGTCGCTGACGCAGGGGTGTGCAAAGAAACAGATTTACCTGCGAGCCGGGGGGCGGTGGCTCATTCAAAACAGTGCCGCCCTGCATTTCACCTCTGAGCAGGAGCAGCAGGAAGCCGGGGAGGCGGGGTTTGATGCCGCCAGCTTTGTGCTGCCCCACGGGGTGGTGGTTCCTGTGGCGATCGCTGATGCCCGTTCCTGGCTCCGGCGGTGGCTCCGCATCCCCGACTACCATCAGGTTCTACTGTTTCTGTCGCGTCTCCATGCCAAAAAGGGAATTGAGCATTTGATTGATGCTCTGGAAATTCTGGCGGATGTGCCGCTGACCCTGGTAATTGCAGGAAGTGGCGAGCCGGACTATGTGAGCCAGATAACCCGGCGCATTCATCAACGGTGCCTGGAGTCGCGGGTGCGCCAGGTGGGGTTTGTCTCTGGGGATATGAAACACCGTCTGCTTCAGGGATCTGACCTGTTTGTCCTGCCGTCCTATGCTGAGAACCTGGGGATTGCCCTGCTGGAGGCGATGGCGGCGGGGTTGCCCGTGATTACCACGCCGGAGGTGGCGATCGCCCCTTTCATCCAGCAGCATCGGGCCGGGGTCATTACCTCTCCCCAGCCTGCCGATCTGGCGATCGCCATCCGCCACTATTGGCAGCACCCGGAAGTCGCCCAGCAGGATGGCGCGCGGGGGCGGGCCTGGATGCAGCAACGCTATAGCTGGTCAACCCAGGCGCAGCAGCTCATTGGCCACTATGACCGTCTGCTGGGGAAATGTCTGCAAGGAAAGCGGCTTCCAGATTCAGCGGTTTCCAAATTCGGGTGGGGCCATATCGCTGGGGGCAAATAGCCATTTGCCCCTACCCATCCACCCATCCACCCATCCACCCATCCACCCGTTCACCCCAAACCCACCATGCCCATCCCTTCACCGACGGCACCCTCTCCCTCCCTGGCCCCTGCTTCTGCCCTGGCGGCCATTACCCCCGTGATTCTGACCTACAACGAAGCGGCTAATCTGGAGCGCACCCTGCAGCCTCTGGCCTGGGCGCAGCGCATCCTGGTAATTGATAGCTACAGCACCGATGAAACCCTTGCTATCCTGGCGAAATATCCCCGGGTGGAGGTGTATCAGCGGGCCTTTGATTCCCACGCTGCCCAGTGGAACTATGGAATTTCCCTGGTGGAAACGCCGTGGGTTCTGTCCCTCGACGCTGACTACTGTTTGAGTGAGGCTTTAATGCAAGAACTGGCAGGGCTGGATCTGGAGGCTTCTACGGACAGCTACTGGATTCCCTTCAAGTACTGCGTCTTTGGCAAACCTTTGCGGGGGACGATTTTGCCCCCCCGAGCCGCTCTGTTTCGTCCTGACCAGGCGATTTACAGCGATGATGGTCACACCCAACTGCTGCAGTGCTTTGGCACCACCGCCAGGCTGAAATCTCCCATTCTCCACGACGATCGCAAGTCCCTGAGCCGCTGGCTGTGGGCGCAGGATCGCTACGCCCTGCTGGAGGTACAAAAGCAGCTCAACACGCCGTTCAAAGAATTGGGCTGGGGCGATCGCCTCCGCCGTGTCCCTGGTCTGTCTGCCCCTATCATTCTGTTCTACTGCCTGATTCTCAAAGGCGGTGTTTTCGATGGGTGGGCAGGGTGGTACTACGCCCTGCAGCGGGTGGTGGCTGAGCTGATCCTCTCCCTGCGGCTGATTGAGGCCAGAATTCAGGCCAGAATTCAGCGGTGAAGGGGACGGCAGGAGGCCTTGATTGTCTGGGCGATGCGGCGGCTGAGTTTACCCAGGCTGGTTCGCAGCTCCCAAATCTCCTGGCGGGCCTGCCGGAGTTCCTGCACCGTCGCCTGGGTTTGCAGCGTCCGCCGCACCCGCTGGCGCAGTACGGCCCAGTGGATAGGTTTGGTGACGTAATCCACGGCTTTTACGGCAAAGGCCCGCTCCACGGAGGGAGTATCGGCCAGGGCCGTGATGATCAAAATGGGGGGGCAGCGATCGCCATAGCGAGACTGCAGGATTTCGCAGCAGGTAAAGCCGTCCATCTCCGGCATCACGGCATCCATCAAAATCAGGTCGGGCAGACGCTGCTGGCAGAAGCCCAAACAGGCTTCCCCGTTGCTGGCGGTTTCAACGGCATAGCCCTCGGCCCGCATCGCCTGGGAGAGGATGCGGCGCAGGTTGCGCTCGTCATCCACAATCAAGATGAAAGGCGGCGATCCCAAAGGTGGCGATCCCGATGAAAATAGCCCATCCGCTGGTTCCGCTCGGATGGGGCTAAGGTGGGTGGCGTTAGGGGTATCCAGGGCCGATGGAATTGGGCTGGGCCGTGGGCTAGGCGCAAGGTTGGGTATTGGGCTGGACGTTGGGTGAAACATGGGGTTGAATCGTGGGCTGGGTAACAAGTGATTGCAGGGCCAGAAGGCTCTCAGCAAAGGTCTGCTCAATTTCGGTAAGGGCACGCTGGTGTTCGGCGGGTGACCACTGGGCACCCTGTAGCTCTAAATCGCGGCACAGGTTTCCCAGGAATGCGGCTCCCAAATTGAGGCTCATGGATCGCAGGGCGTGGGCCTGCTGGCGAATCTGGTCGAGGCTTTGCCCATGGATGGCCTGACGGAGCGATCGCAAGCACTGGCTGCCTTCTTCTTCGTAGTTGCTCACCAGCTCCAGCATCAATAAATCAGCATCGGCTCCGGCCATTTCACGAATCATCTGGAGAACGTCGAGATCCACCAGGGCAGGGTTAATTTCGACTACCCTGGCGTGGCTGGGCAGAAGGGTCTCCGGCGGCAGGGAGATTTGGGCGACGGTCTCCAACTGCTGGGTTTTACCGTAGTGCAGTAGTCTTTCCGTTAGGGACGCTAGGGTAATCGGTTTACTCAAAAAGTCATTCATACCCGCCTGTAGACACTGGCGCTGGTCTTCCAGGTGGGAATGGGCCGTCATGGCCACAATCCAGGGGTGCTGGATCGTTGTCTGGGGCATCTGGCGAATGGCGGTGGTGGTCTGATAGCCGTCCATTTCCGGCATTTGAATGTCCATCAGCACCAGGTCGTAGTTCGCCTGTTCCAGTAAGTCAAGGGCGATGGAGCCATCGGTGGCGCAGTCGGGCTGATAGCCCAGGCTTTGCAGCATTTTCACCGCCACCTTTTGATTGACGGGCAAATCGTCTACCACCAGAATCCGCAGCGGCAGATGGGCGGCCAGTGGACCAGGAAAGCCTGCTAGCTGAAGCGGCTCGACCTTGCCCCATGCCGCATCCCCGGATGGGGGATTGCCCAATCGACTGACGGGCAGGGTCGGCACCTGGATCGTGAAAAAGAAAGTAGTGCCCACGCCCGCTTCGGTTTGAAAGCCAATTTGACCATGCATCGCTTCGACCAGGTTTTTGCAGATGGCCAGCCCCAATCCCGTGCCGCCGTAGCGTCTGGCGACGGAGGCATCCAGTTGGCTAAACGCCTGGAACAGGAGATCACGCTTTTCTTCAGGGATGCCGATACCGGTGTCTTTTACGGCAAAGCGGATCTCCACCTGCTGATCCATGGAAGCAAAGGTTTGCTGGACGGTAACGGTGACTTCAACGCTGCCCGTGTTGGTAAATTTGACGGCGTTGTTAATCAAATTCAGGAGCACCTGGCGCAGGCGGGTCACGTCTCCCATCACCCGCTTGGGAACGTCGGGGGCAATGTGCGATCGCACCATCAATCCCTTTTCGGCAGCCATAGGAGCCACCAGGTTCAACACATCCTGAACGCAGCGGTGCAGGTTAAAGAACCGTTGTTCCAGCTCCAACTTCTCTGCTTCAATTTTGGAAAAGTCGAGAATGTCATTGATCAGTGACAGCAGCATAGAGCTACTGTTGCGGATAATCTCGACAAACTCGCCCTGCTCACTATCCAGCGGCGTGAGCTGCAGCAGGTCGGCAAAGCCAATGATGGCGTTGAGGGGCGTGCGAATTTCGTGGCTCATGGTGGCCAGGAAACTGGACTTGGCCTGGTTGGCCGCCTCCGCAGACAGGCGGGCCTGCTCAAGCTGCTGCTGCACCTGCTTGCGGTGGCTGATGTCGCGATACTGCCAGAGGTGGCCCTGGTAATCGTTGTCTAAAAAGATGGGGATGTAGTCACGCTCCAGGGTGCGGCCATCCGCCAGCCTGATTTCTTCACCAATGACCGGCTGGCGGCGTTTCAAAATTGTGTGAATGCGGGTCATCACTGCCGCCGCATCTTGAAAGATGAGCTGGGACTGGGCAGCGATCTGGCCACAGTCTTGTCCCCTCAGGGTTTCGGGCGATCGCGGAATTTGAAAGATCTGGCAAAAAGCAGGGTTGGCCAGCACAATGCGGCGGTGCTCATCCTCCACCAACACCCCCGCCTGCAGGTTTTGAATCAGAGCCGTAAGCCGGGTGGTGGTGGCCCGCAGTTGGTATTCCGCCTGCCGCTGTTCGGTGACATCGCGGATCACCCCCAGACAGCCCAAAACCCGGCCAGAGGGGTCGGTCAGGGGACTGTAGCGGGCTTCAAAGAACCCTCGCTGCCCGGTATCGGCTACCACAAACGCCCGGTTTTGGGCCACCACCGACTCACCGGCCATGGCCAGGGCGATCAGCTTATCCTCCCCCGTGTCTTTGAGGAAGGGAAACACCTCCCAGGCAACGCGACCAATCACCTCATGGCGCGGCACGCCCCCCGACAGCTTCTCCATGGGGCCGTTCCACACCTGGTAGCGGTAGTTGGTGTCCAGGGCAATGATGCCATCCAGCGCACTTTCAATCAGCCGGTCGGAAAACTGCCGCAGTTGCATCTGGTGAATGGTGTGAAATAGCTGGTGAGCAAGCTGCCCCAGGAAAGACCGCTCCAGGGGACTCCAGCGCCGTGGACGGTGATGCTGGGCCACCAGGAATCCCCAAATTGCTTCATCGCATGACCGGCTACCCTCCGGATGGGGCGGGCTTTGCCAGTCAGTGCTGAGATAGATGGGAGCCAACAGGCTGGCCTTAATTCCGAGGGCGGCCATCAGAGTCTGCTCACAGGGGGATAGGTTGGCAGTGTCCAGATTCTCAATGGCCCTGGGCTGGTGGTTGTTGACCTCCCCTGGCCAGCGCTGCAGACAATGGGATAAGCTCATAGACTGGCTGGCAATAGGCGGCAGCCCAGGCACCGCTGCCTCGGCAACGACGGTGACCCTACCACCCGTCTGTATCTGGTAGATAATGGCCCGGTCGGCTGAAAGCTGCGTTTGCACTTCTTTAACCGTCTTCTGGAAAATTTCTTCCAGGCTGCTGGCCTGGTGAAGCCGCAGGGCTGTAGCAGAGACGGAGCCAAGGAAGGGCAGGCCGCGGGCACTGGATTGGAGATTTTCAGGCAAGTTCATACGCCACCTCTGGCATGAGCAAACGCTGCTCAAAAGCTTGGACGGTTTCGGCGGATAGCGCCCGACTATGGTGGAGGCAAGTGGCCAGGAGCCGCTGGGTTTGGTAGTAGGTTTCCAGGTGGGGAGCGGGGTGGATGAGGGGATGGGGAATGGGGCAGTTGTGATAGACCGCAACGGCCTGGGTGAGCGATCGCCCCCATTGCTTCCCCCGCTCCTGACACCAGCACGCCAGGGTCTGCTCATCTTCCAGGGCTTCAACTAATTCCGTCTGGAGGTTTTGGATCACTTCTGCCAGACTGTGGGCCAGGGTAAACCGATGGTGCAAATCCAGGGCAAACACCAGCTCAAACCCCACCTGTAGCTCGGGGGCGGCCAGAAACCGCTGGGCCTGGTTCAGCAAATAGCTGAGGGCCTGGTCGAGGGCCAGGGGCGGCGGCAGGTCAATTCCCAAACGGGCATCCAGGGCGATCGCCAGATCCAGCCCCTGGTGAAACCACAGCCCCAGATAAAATCCCCGCAAAGCCGCCGGAGAACGGTCTACCCCGACCTGCTGGGCCTGGTAGTTGGCCCAGGACAAAATGGGAACCAGGTCAGGGTGGTCAATCACACAGGCCTGACCTTGCTGGAATAGCCCCTCCAGCAGCGCCTGGGGCTGGGGTACCATTTCCACCGTGAGCAGGATGACCTCGCGCCAGTGGGGATCGCTCAGGTGCCGGGTTAACCCATCCCACGCCTGGGGCGTATCCCGATCCAGAGCCGTGACCGCCCAGCGGCGAGCCGTGAGAAATTCTTGAAAGCTCAGGTGGGAAAATCCGTAGGTGCCCAGGTGGTGTTCCACCAGCATCCCATGGTGCTCAATTAAGATCTGCAGGATGGCCCGACTGTCGGCCCAGCGATGTTCGGGGGCAGTCCTTTGGGGAGACTGGGTTGCCCAGCTTTGGGCAATCAGCGTCAGCAACTCAACTTCGTCAAAGACAGCTTTGCCCTGTTCAAAGGTGGCGGCTGCCACGTCGCCCAAAATCCGCAGTAAATCCGCTGCAGTCAGATCAGGCAAAGGCTGGCGACGGCAAATGCCCCGCTGCCGATCCCACTGGCCCAAAAGTAGCGCCAGCGCCTGCTGATAAAGGGTGCTGCGCTGATAGGGGAACTGCCCCGAACCGTGAAATACCAGACACATCAGGTGTAACAGGATGGGCGTCAGGGCCATTTCCCGCAGGCGATCGCTCTCTGGGTGGTGCAGGGCCTCCAGACACGCCAGCGCCAGCCGGTCGCCGCCATCGGGGTGGTTGGCCTCAAACCACTTGTAGACATAGGTTTCAATCTGATGGGGGGCAAATTCGGCCAGCTCCATGGCCACCAGTCCATTGAGCTGCGGCGTGGGGCTGCCGTGCCGTCCTGAAACCAGCACCCGCAGGTTGGGATAGGTGTCCAGCAGGGTCTGTAATTGCTGGGTCAGCCCTGGGTGGTGCTCCGGCGGCACCTCATCCCAGCCGTCCAGCAGTAGCCAGAGCTGGCCCCGCTGCCAGAGGAAGTCTACCTGGGTCTGGGGCAGTCCCAGCGCCCGCCACCGCTGGCTGATCAACTGCTGTAAATCCAATTCCCCTGGGGGCACCAGCGCCAGTTGCCGCAGCCGCAAAAAGACCGGGAGATATTCCGCACAGTCTCCCTGCAGTTGCCCTGCACTGCTTTCTAGAGCCAGGTGCTGCAGCAGGGTGGTCTTACCGGCCCCTGGTCTTCCCAGAATCAACAGCCGGGGGTGGGATTGAACCGCTGGGGTGGCGGGCAGGCGCTGGATGGTGAGCGATCGCCCAAAGCGCTGGTAGGGATACAGGTATGCCTCGGTGTAAATCTGCGGCAAGGTGATGGGCTGGCGCAGATCCAGGGGGAGTTCTAGCAGGTGGCACTGGGTTTGAATCAGGGGGGCAAGGTGCGATCGCAAGGCCGCCAGATCATTGGGAACCGGAGGATCGGCTGCGGCATGGAGTGGCTCAGAGGATGCTTGCCCTGGGTCGCCTGACCCAACAGGATCGCTGGATTCGGTAGATGGAGAGAGGAACGCCGAGCGATCGACAATCTCCTCCCAGTTCAAATCGAGCACGAAGCAAATTTCAATGAAAATGTGGCGTTCCACGGGGCGACCTGAGAAAAACTTCCAGATGGGCTGGCGCGTTTTCAGCTCGACCTCGGCGGCCAAATAGTCCTGGGTCCATCCCCGGCACTCAAACGCCCGTTTCGCTCGAAGAATGCCCTCTGCGGATGCCCGTAATGATCGTTTTGCCATTGTTAACCCGGTTACTTAACCCATGAACGACTACCCTAACTGCTCCTTATTGCTGGGCGGCGGGTTAAAAAACCGGAGGAAAAATGAAAATCCTTAATTATACCGAAAAGAATTTGGCTGATTTATAAATAATCCGCATATTCACCAGCGGTTTCCCCTGGCCTTCTCCGTGTTTTACGACGCAGATAAAGGCGAGACAGACTCAGAAAAACGTAAGAAAACGCCTGTTCTCGGCAGGCCAGCTAGCGCCTTTCTCCCATCTCACCCATTAGAGTGTAGTCATATCGAGTCCGTATTAGCTATGGTTTAGACAGAAAAAAGTTTGATCACTGAGCAAAAGAAGGGCACAAACATGGTCAAAATCGTTGGTCTTGCAGGCAGCCTGAGATCCGCTTCCTACAGCTATCAGGCCCTGGAAATTGCGGTGGAGCGGGTCAAAGCGCTGGGGGCGGAGGTGGAAATTCTAGACTTGCGATCGCTCAACCTCCCCTTCTGCGATGGTGGAGATGACTATCCCGACTATCCCGATGTCGAAAAGCTGCGGCAGGCGGTGCTGGAGGCGGACGGCATTATCCTGGCGACGCCGGAGTACCACGGTAGCGTCAGCGGCGTGCTGAAAAATGCCCTCGATTTAATGGGCTTTGAGCACTTCTCAGGCAAAGTCACCGGCCTGATCAGCGTCCTGGGCGGCCAGTCCAACAGCAACGCGTTGAACGACATGCGCACCATTATGCGCTGGATTCATGCCTGGACGATTCCCGAACAAATCGCCATTGGTCAAGCCTGGAACGCCTTTGACAAAAACGGCAACCTCAATGACGCAAAACTCTCCCAGCGATTCGACCAGTTTGCCCAGAGCCTGGTGGAAAATACGCAGAAGCTGCGGGGCTTGGTTCAGCACGAGAAGGAAATGGTCGCAAGTCAAGCGTAGGGCGTTTTGAGCGTGTCTACCCCTGCACTGGAATGATCCGCAGATGACGCAGATGGACGCAGATGGGGAATTGCCGTTTTATCTGCGAAATCTGCGAAATCTGCGGATTTTCAGGGCTAAGAATCGCGAATTAAATAATCTGCAACTATCCGACCTGTAGGGGCATGGAATTCCACACCTCTAATTCAGGAATTTCACCTTACTCAATTCCCGTCCTTAAGCAGATTGCAGGGCGGCGATCGCCCGTCTTAAATTCCCCTGATGCTGGGCCAAGAGGCGATCGCCCGCCTCCGCATCCACACCGGCCCAGTGCATCAGCAGGGCCAGCTTCACCCGCCGCTGACTGCGCTCCAGCAAATCAGTGGCGGCGGCCCGATCCAGGTCGGTCAGGTCTTGCAGGATTCTCAGGGCGCGATCGTAGAGCTTGCGGTTAGTAACGGCCACGTCCACCATGCGGTTGCCGTATACCTTGCCCAGCTTCACCATGGCCCCGGTAGACAGCAGGTTGAGAGCCAGCTTGGTGGCGGTACCGGCCTTGAGGCGAGTAGATCCGGCGAGGATTTCTGGCCCCACCAGCAGCCGAATGTCCACATCCACCGGCAAACTCACCTGCTCTACGGGCACACAGGCGATAAAGATTGTTGTGGCTCCCCGCTGTCGGGCCGCCTCGATCGCGCCATGGACGTAGGGCGTGGTGCCGCCTGCGGTGATGCCGACAACGACGTCCCGCTGGGTAATCTGGTGCTGGGCGATCGCTCCTCTGCCATCTTCCGCCCGATCTTCCAGACCCTCGGAACTGCGCACCAGGGCAGCGGCTCCCCCGGCAATGATGCCCTGCACCAGCTCTGGCGGCGTACAGAAGGTGGGCGGACACTCGGCGGCATCCAGCACCCCCAGTCGTCCGCTGGTGCCTGCCCCCACGTAGAAAAGTCGTCCCCCCTGAGAAAGGGCGTGGGCGATCGCGTCAATGGCTTGAGCCAGGGTAATACGGGCCTGGGCGATCGCCGCAATCACCGCCTGATCTTCCTGGTTGAACAAGTCCACCAGCTCCAGAGAAGAAAGCTGGTCGAGCTGCTGGCTGTTGGGATTGGCCTGCTCGGTCAGCAGGTGGCCCCGCTCTGCGAGGCGATCGGGTTGGATGTCGTCGGATTGCATCATTGCGGTTTTGGGGGATGGAATTTGGGAAAGTGTTGGAAAACTTTTGGAAATGAGATGACCCAACGCCGTAAGGGCAAAGGGCCATTTGCCCCTGACCCTGGACATTTAGAGGGTTTTCCTAAAAGAGAATTTCAAAGAATTTAAACAAATCCTAATGAGAACGGGTATCAAATAGCGGCCCGGAAAGCCGTATAGTGGGGGGAAGTCAAGCAACCTGTTCAGGTACTCAATGTCCCGGCCCGACCCAACCTTTACTTACCATACGACCGCCACCGTGATGAACCTTGAAGGCCGCAAACCGTTCTCAACCGCTGCATTGCCATCCAAACCCCTGCGGCCCGTCCTCACCCTCAGCGCCATTACCCGCCAGTTTGACCACCAGGCCATCCCTGCCGTGGATAATGTCAGCCTCAGCCTGTACGAAGGCGAACTGCTGGGTCTGCTGGGGCCGTCGGGCTGCGGCAAAACCACCCTGCTGCGGCTGATTGCTGGATTCGAGCGACCCCAAGACGGTGTGATTACCCTGGGGGGGCAGGCGATCGCCGGAGAGCAGCACTGGCTACCCCCCGAAAAGCGGGGCATCGGTATGGTGTTTCAGGATTATGCCCTGTTTCCCCACCTCACGGTTGGCAAAAACGTGGCCTTTGGCCTGAAGAGTCCCCTACGGAAGCGCCTGGGGGTAGCCCAAATCCGGCAGCGGGTGCGGGAAGTGCTGGATCTGGTGGGCCTGGGCGACCTGGAAAATCGCCATCCCCATCAGCTTTCGGGTGGGCAGCAGCAGCGGGTGGCCCTGGCGCGGGCGCTGGCTCCCCATCCCCAAACGGTGCTGCTGGACGAACCCCTGAGCAATCTGGATGCCAAGGTGCGGCTCCAGCTCCGGCAAGACCTGCGGGACATCCTCAAGGCGGCGGGGGCATCGGGTATCTTCGTCACCCACGACCAGGAGGAGGCGCTGTCTATTTGCGATCGCGTCGCTGTCATGCGCGATGGCTGCCTGGAGCAGGTGGGCACCCCAGAGGCCCTATATCAGGAACCTGCCTCCCGATTTGTGGCAGAGTTTGTCACCCAGGCCAACTTCCTCCCGGCGGAGGGGCGAACGGCAGGCTGGCACACCGAGATTGGCTTCATTGAGGCCAACCAGGCGGAGGACGGGCAGCGGGCCGACCTGATGGTGCGCCAGGAAGACCTCACCCTGGTGGCCGATGGTCAGGGAAATTTGACGGTGCGCGATCGCCAGTTTCTGGGCCGGGAAAACCGCTACACCCTGCGCACCTCCAGCGGGCGGGATCTGATCGTCCGCACCCCGGCTGAGACGGCTTTACCCCTGGCGGCGCGGGTGCGGGTGGTGGTGGCACCGGATGCGATTCGGGTGTTTCCGCCGACTGATTCTTCCTTCAAAGCCGAAACCGTTCCCCTCCGACAGGCCAGCTAATGAGGGATAATTGATCCGCAGATGACGCAGATTGACGCAGATTGGGAAACGAAATAGACGACGGGTTTGTCCAGGAAGCGCAGCTCATGCACCTAATTGCTCGCTCGGCTTGCCTTACCGCCTCCATACCAAATGCCTCCATCTAGAGATGCCCCTCATCTGCGTAATCTGCGCCATCTGCGGATAATCCACACCTGCCAGGATACCCGGTAAAACTCCGCCTACCTGACTCCATAGCTGAGCATCATGCCCGATCCCTCCGCGCCGCTGCCCAACTACATCAATGGCCGCTGGTGTCCTGCCTCTGGCAGCGAAACCCGTGCGGTGATTAACCCCGCCACGCTGGAAACCCTGGCCCACGTCCCCCTTTCCACGGCTGAGGATGTCGGGACGGCTACGGATGCGGCCCAGACCGCCTTTCGGTCCTGGCGGCGCACGCCAGCGACGGAGCGGGTGGGCTACCTGTTTCGACTGCGGGAGCTGATGGTGCAGGAAATGGAGGCGATCGCCCGCACCATTACCCAGGAATGCGGTAAAACCCTGAAAGAGTCGCGGGCCGAGCTGAAGCGGGCCATTGAAAACGTGGAGGTGGCCTGCGGCATCCCCATGCTGATGCAGGGCTACAACTCCGAAGACATCGCCAGGGGCATTGATGAAATCATGATTCGCCAGCCTTTGGGAGTCACGGCGGTGATCGCCCCGTTTAACTTTCCGGGGATGATTCCCTTCTGGTTTATGCCCTACGCGATCGCCTGCGGCAACACCTGCCTGATTAAGCCCTCGGAGCGGGTGCCCCTCACCATGCAAAAGGTGTTTGAGCTGATCCACCAGCTCGACCTGCCCCCCGGCGTAATCAACCTGGTCCACGGCGACAAAACCTGCGTAGACGCCATCCTCGACCATCCCCAGATTCGGGCCATCAGCTTTGTCGGCTCCAGTCCCGTGGCTCAGTACGTCTATGGGCGGGCGGCGGCCAACGGCAAGCGGGCCCAGTGCCAGGGGGGCGCAAAGAATCCGGTGATCGTCCTCCCCGACGCGGATCTGGAGATGACCACGCGGATCATGGCGGACAGTGCCTTTGGCTGTGCTGGACAGCGCTGCCTCGCCGCCTCGGTGGCCATTACCGTGGGGGAAGCCGGGTCTACGTTTACGGAGGCGATCGCCACCGCCGCCACCACTCGCACCGTGGGCTACGGCCTGGACGAACAGGTACAAATGGGCACGGTCATTTCCGCCCAGAGCAAGGCCCGTATCGAAGGGCTGATTCAAAAGGGTGCAGAGTCGGGCGCAAAGCTGCTGGTAGACGGGCGCAATCCTAAAATTGAGGGTTACGGGCAGGGCTACTTCATTCGGCCCACCGTTTTGCAGGACGTCGATCCCGCCAGTGAGGTAGCCCAGACAGAGATTTTTGGCCCCGTGCTCAGCCTGATTCATCTCAGGACGATTGAGGAGGCGATCGCCCTCATTAACCAGGGCCGCTACGGCAATATGGCCTGCCTGTTCACCAGCAGCGGCGCAGCAGCCCGCCAGTTCCGCTACGAAGCTGAGGCGGGCAACATCGGCATCAACATCGGCGTCGCCGCCCCCATGGCCTTCTTCCCCTTCAGCGGCTGGAAGGAAAGCTTTTTTGGCGATCTTCATGGCCAGGGCCAGCACGCGGTTGAATTTTTCACCCAAACCAAGGTGGTGGTAGAGCGCTGGCCCCAGGAATGGTCGCGGCAGTTTTAGTCATGGCATTGCCACAACCCACCGGTAGGGGCATGGCATTGCAATAACCCACCGGTAGGGGCATGGCATTGCAATAACCCACCGGGAATTCAATTAAATCCCCTGCAGGGTGGACAACGCCCACCCTGCAGGGGATTGATTAACGGGTGCGCTCGGCCCAGACGCGGGTGGGCAGGCCCCAGACGTAGATAAAGCCCTCGGCGGCCTTGTGGTCAAACTGGTCGTCGGCTCCGTAGGTGGCCAGGTCGGGCGTATACAGCGCCAGGTCAGACTGGCGGCCCACCACCATGGCGTTGCCCTTGAACAACTTGATCCGCACCGTGCCGGTTACCCGCTCCTGGGTTTGCTGCACAAAGGCATCCAGGGCACCCTTGAGGGGGCTGTACCACAGGCCGTTGTAGACCAGGCGGGCGTAGGTTTCTTCAATGCCGCGCTTGTATTGGGTGACATCGGCGGTCAGGGTAAGGCTTTCCAGGTCGCGGTGAGCTTTGATGAGCACCAGCAGGGCAGGGGCTTCGTAGATTTCGCGGGACTTGATGCCCACCAGACGGTTTTCCAGCATGTCAATGCGGCCATAGCCGTGCCGCCCAGCAATGTCGTTGAGCTGGGTGATCAGGTCAATGGGGGAGAGGGCCTCGCCATTAAGGCTGGTAGGGATACCTCGGGTGAAGCCAATTTCTACGAACTCGGGCTGATCGGGGGTGTCGGCGATCGCCCGCGTCATGGCATAGATCTCTTCCAGGGGTTCATTCCAGGGGTCTTCCAGGGGGCCAGCTTCGATGCTGCGCCCCAGCAGGTTGCGATCGATGCTGTAGGGGGAAGATTTCTTTACCGGGGCCTCAATGCCAAACCGCTCACCATAGGCGATGGTTTCTTCCCGGCTCATGCCCCACTCCCGCGCTGGGGCCAGCACTTTCAGATTGGGGTTGAGGGCGGCGATGGACACGTCAAAGCGCACCTGATCGTTCCCTTTGCCCGTGCAGCCGTGGGCCACCGCATCGGCTCCATACTCGGCGGCCACCTCCACCAGACGCTTGGCGATCAGCGGGCGGGCCAGGGCAGTGGAGAGGGGATATTGATTTTCGTGGAGGGCGTTGGCCTGGATGGCGGGAAACGCATAGTCCTTAATAAAGGCTTCCTGCAAATCTGCCACCAGGGACTCATTGGCCCCGGATTTTAACGCTTTTTCACGAACCGGGTCGAGTTCTGCCCCCTGACCCAAATCGGCGGCGAGGGTGATGACCTCCTTCACGCCCCACTCTTGCTTAAGGTAGGGGATACACACTGAGGTATCGACCCCACCAGAATATGCCAGAACGACTTTATTGGCACGACCCATGTTCACTCATCTCTGAATACGACGATTCTCTATTATTAAGCGAAATCGCCCCGCGATCTGTCGAACCCCGTCATGGATCGATTAAAGAATCGGTTGGATAGAAAATTGTCATGAAATTCTAATAATTCTCTTATTTTGTATTCAGCATCACATCCGAAAAAACTCAGATAGGCTGCCTAAACTCAAATTTAACAATCGCTTCAGGCCCACATCAGACAGCCATCAGCTAAGGCTCAGACCCATCATCCATTCTGGTAATTGAGGTTAACCCGACGAGATGAAGCGATCGCCCCCACAACATGCTTCGTAAGCCCCAAATTTGATCAGGAGGTACCCGATGAAACGCTTTGCAACGGTAACGCTACTGACAGCCCTGGCCACGCCTATCGTCGCCGCCCCAGCTCTGGCCACCGATCGGGTGCGGCTCACCGCCCAAAATCCCGAAGAGGCATCGGTGCTGAATTGGTCAGACGGTCAGCAGACCAGCTCAGAATACCGCCGTTAAACCTGCTTGGCGTGTAGCCCTACGGGCTAAGGTTTGAGTGTGGACCCCCCCGTCGCGGGGGTTCCACACCTTATAAATGTCCTAACGCAAAAGCGTAGCGCCATAACTGAATTTCAGACCCATCCATTTTTGTCCGGACAGGGGGCGCACCACGGGAAGAAAGGAATGGTAGATGCACCCTGATTTGACACCCCGGCCTCGGTCGGGGTTTTTTCTTGGAAATCACTCACCAGCTAGAGGGAATTGTCTGGCAGATGGTAGATGATAGGTTAGGTGAGCAGCAGACGAACGGCAGACTTGGAGAGGCCCGATGACTGAATATCCCAACCGCGATCGCCCCGACAATCATTCCTCTGGCGAATATCCCCCGTCATCCGACTATTCCCAGTCCTACCCTCCCAACTACGGTGATCCGGCGTCCTACCCCGCTCCCCACGAGACTCCCCATAGGCCGGGTGATTATGGCGAAGATTACCACCAGCGCCGACAGGCTCTCCAGCTCGAAGCCGAGGAGCGTCGCCTCCGGGAAGAACAGCGGCGCATGGA
>JAYKGU010000296.1:0-5855 GCA_035285585.1 Synechococcales cyanobacterium | reverse complement strand
CGGCTTGGTGGGCAAAAAAGTTGACATGGCTACCGTAGGCGCGAGCCATGGCGGCGGGGGTGAGCACCTGCTCCCGTGGCCCGGTGGCGATCAGCTCGCGGTTGAGCAGAATCAGGCGATCGAAGTGGGTGATCGACTCCCCCAGGTCGTGGTTAACCACCAGGACGGTTTTGCCTGCGGCGGCCAGCTCGTGAAAAATCTGGAACAGCACGTCCTCCGTGGTCTGGTCGATGCCGCTAAAAGGCTCATCAAAGAAAAAGATATCCGCCTCCTGGGCCAGGGATCGGGCCAGAAACACCCGCTGCTGCTGTCCCCCCGACAGGTCGCCAATGGGGCGATCGCGATAGGCCGCCATGCCCACCCGCTCCAGTGCCCCAGCAGCTAATCGACGGCTCACCACCGACAGGCGGCTCAGCAGCCCCGCCTTTTTCACCCGGCCCATCAGCACCACGTCCCACACCGTCGCCGGAAACGTCCAGTCAATCTGCGATCGCTGCGGCACATAGGCGATGCGCTCCAACTGCTCCGCCAGGGGCTTGCCCGCCAGGGTCACCGTCCCTGTGGTCGCAGGCACCAGCCCCAGCATGGCTTTCATCAGGGTACTCTTGCCCGCCCCGTTGGGGCCAAAGATGCCCACCAGGTGCCCCGGTTCAATCGTCAGCGAGACGTTCTGCAGAGCGGCGACGGTGCGGTAATAAACATTGAGGTGGTTCACCTGAATGGAACTGTCCGGGGGCGATGGCGTGAACCAGCCTTTGGCATGAGCTGTGTAGCCAGTTGCTGGGGCTAGAGTGGGGTCGGCAGCCGGGCGATCGCCCGCATCAGATTGAAACGGCAGTGCATTCAACATAGGGATTAACCCGAATAACAGTAGAGGCAGGCGGGGTACGTCAAGCAGACGCCAGAGAACCAGCCACCCGCCCAACGGCGAGGTCAATTATGAAACAAACATGAAAGTACTGTAACATTAAAAAGTGAAAGAAATATGAAAATGACTTTGAGCAATGAAGGGTGGCGATGAATGGACATATTGACTCGCCTCTATGCTGATGCTAAACAGTGGCCCCACCGGATTACCTCCCTCGCGGTGGGGACGATGGTGGGTAGCCTGGGACTGATAAGTTGCGATCGCCCCCCCGGCAATACTCCCACCCAGGGGGGAACTGACCGTCCCGATGTGGTCGCCACCAGCACCATCATTGCCGACCTGACAGAGCGCATCGGCGGCGACGCCATTGACCTGACGGGCATTCTCGACCCCGGTGCCGACCCCCATGTTTATGAACCTGTGCCCCAGGACACCATTGCCTTTGAGGAAGCCGACCTGATTCTCTACAACGGCTACAACCTGGAGCCGGGGCTGATTCGCATTATGAACGCGGCGGGCATCAATGCCGAGACTTTGGCAGTGGGCGAAGTGGTGCCGCCACTGACCCTGGAATATGAGGGGCAGACGGAACCCGACCCCCACGTGTGGGGCGATGTGGAGAACGCGATCGCCATGACTGAAGCCATTCGGGATGCCCTGGTGGCGATCGCCCCCGACGACGCAGCAGACATCACACAGAACGCCGAGCAGCTTACGGCAGAGCTAACCCGTCTAGATGGCTGGATTGCTGACCAGGTGGCCACCATCCCCGCCGACCAGCGCCAGCTCGTCACCACCCACGATGCCTTTGAGTACTACGCCCAGGCCTACGGGCTGGAGGTGGCGGGTACCCTGATCGGCATCAGCACCGAAGAGCAGCCCAGCGCCCAAACCGTCCAGCAACTGGTGGAGTCGGTGCGATCGCTCGGCGTCCCTACCATCTTTGCGGAAACCACCATCAACCCCCGGCTCATCAACACCGTGGCCGAAGAGGCAGGCGTCACCCTGGCCCCCCAGGAGTTATTCTCCGATTCCATTGGTACCCCTGGCGGCGTCGGGGACTCTTACATCAACATGATGGTGGCCAATACGGAGGCGGTGGTTTCTGGTTTGGGGGGCGAGGTGGTGCCGTTTACCGCCAATCCGGCGGCAGCTCAATGAGGCTCCAGCCCTATCTTCTAAGCCAGAACCGCTACTTTCGCCAGGGGCAACTGCACGGTAAAGGTGCTGCCGTTTCCTGGTTGGGATTGGACGCCAATGGTGCCGTGGTGCTCGTCCACGATGCGGCGGGAGAGGTACAGCCCCAGCCCGCTGCCCGACCGGCGGTCTTTGGTTTGGCGGAAGCGATCAAAGATCAGCTGCTGGTCGCTGGGGGAAAGCCCTGGGCCAGTGTCTTCTACGTCAATGGCCAGCCAGTGGGCGATCGCCTCGGTTTCTGGTGCTGTAGCTAGTGGGTCGGCGGTGGGCGATCGCTGTTCTTCCCGCAGGCGCACCGTTACCGAACCCTGGTCTGTGAACTTAATGGCGTTGCCCACCAGGTTGACGATCACCCGCCGTAGCTCGATGCGATCGCCGCTCACCTCAATCTTTTCGGTGGATGGGCCAAAGGGAGCGTTAAGCTCCAGCCCCAGATCGATCTGCTTTTCTGCGGCGAGGGGGGCCAGTTCGCGGATGACCTCCCGCACCAGCGTCAGGATGTTAAACGGGGCGAAGGTGAGGGATTTGCGGCCCGCTTCGTAGCGGTAAACCTCCAGCAGGGTATTGACCATTTGCAGCAGGTTCTGGTTGCTGCCGCTCATTACCTCCAGCACCTCATGGACCTGGCTGGACAGGGGGCCAAAGGTGTCGTCCCGCAGCAGGGTCAACATCCGGTCAGCGGCCACCAGCGGCGTGCGCAGGTCGTGGGTGAGGCGAGAGACAAAGTCTTCCCGCTGGGAGGCAATTTGATCCCGCTCTTCGATGGTCTGCCGCAGCAGTTCGTTCTGAACCGCCAGCTTTTCCTCTGCCCGTCGTCGCTCGGTAATGTCGATCACGACCCCCGCCATGCGAAAGGGGCGGCCCTGAATATCGCGCTGGGCTTTGGCCCGCACAATACAGTAACGCTCGTCGCCGCTAGATCGCTGCAGCCGCACTTCCAGGTCAAACGGCGCACTGTAGTCGAGGTGGGCGGCGACGGCACTTTCAAACCGCAGTCGCTCATCGGGGTGGACAAAATGGAGAAAGTCTTCAAAGGTGGCGGTACTGAATTCATCCTGGCCCAGCCCCGCAATTTGAAAGAGGCGATCGTTGAAGTAAATCTTGTTCCGCAGTAAGTCCCAGTCCCAGATGCCGTCATTCGACCCTTCCAGCACAAAGCGGTAGCGCTCTTCGCTTTCCCGCAGGCGCTGGTTAGCAAGGGCCGCATCCATTTCGGCGCGATGGATGCGGATCACGTTATGGAGGCATTTAGAAAGGGCTTTGGGCGACAGGCGATCCTTCGAGAGGTAGTCAGACGCCCCCGCCTTCATCAGCTCAACGGCGGTTTGATCGTCGGCCTGCCCGGTGAGGATTACCAGGGGCGTCTGCACCCCTGCGTTGCGCAAATCCTGCACCAGGGCCAGACCGTCTTTGTCGGGGAGGCGGTAGTCGATGAAGATGCAGTCGAAGGTTTGCTGCTGGAGGATGGCGATCGCATTGGCGTAATCGCTGGCCTCGGACAGATCAATGGTAAGGTTGGCCTGCCGAAACGACCGGCGCACGGTCATGCGATCGACTTCATCATCGTCCACCACTAAAATCGTCAGCGTTTCATCCATAGGCTTGTGGGGCTAGAGGCTTTCAGGTTAATTGGCACATTGGGTCTTGACTGGCCCAGACTTAGACACTTTTCAGAAAGGTTTTAGCGTGGTTGGGGCATTACATTATGGTACTCGTCCGCAGATTTCGCAGATTTCGCAGATGAATAACGTTCCTGCTAACTCTCTATCTGCGCCCATCTGCGAAATCTGCGGATATATTTCAGGCATAGTTGACGGGGCAGGGTATCACCATTTCCAGAGACCACCTCAGGGAATTTCGTTCACGTTCCAATACTGATCGACCACCGCCATGGCCTCGGCAAAGTCTGAGAAGGGCACTGACTTGAGGATGTAGCCTGCCACATTGAGGTCGTAGGCCCGCACCAGATCTTCATCGGCATCGGAGGTGGTCATTACCACAACCGGGGTGCGGCACAGTTTCGGATCGGCCCGCAGCTCTTTGAGGAACTCGATGCCCCCCATCCCCGGCATATTCAGGTCTAGAAAAATGATGCGGCGTTCTTTAGGAAAGATCGGCTCGTCATCAGGATTCTCCTGGCGTAGCAGCGCCAACGCCTGCTGCCCATCTCCAGCGACATAAATTGGATGGTTAATGCCGTATTTGCGAAGTGCCCGCTTGACGTTCATTACATCTACCTCGTCATCCTCCACCAGCAGGATGTGAAGTTCTCTGTTCTCTGGAGACGCTGTCACACTCTTTTGCCTCAGCAACCTGTCCATGTTATGTCGCTTATATACCAAGTCTGATACAAATGCGTCAGTGATATTACATGCTTAATGCTAGCAGCCATATCAGTTTTGTTAAATCCTAACGACTCGGTTTAACAATATCCCTCAGCATTGAGACTGATATTCCCACGGAGCAGCTAAGTAGGTCAGCACAATTAAATTCATGTTAGAAAACCGGGGGAGCGCCCCGCCGGGGCGCTCCCCCGGTTTTCTAACCTTCGTTTTTCAATGCAGTTCTACTTACTATCATGACCGCTATTATCCTCTCAAGATTCTTCCTAAAGGAGGAAAATTCGGCGATCGCTCCCAACCCTGTCAAGCCACTTTGGGTAGAAAACGCGGTCAGGGGGCAGGCTGCTTGGGCCAGCTAAAGCGAAACACAGAGCCTGCACCGACTTCAGACTCCAGGTAAATCGAGCCACCTTCCACTTCCACCGTTTTCTTTACCAGCGACAGCCCAACGCCCGTATTTTCCGTCTTATCCCGTGCCTTGAGTACCTGGAAAATCATAAAAACTTTGTCGTGGTATTCGGGGGCAATGCCGGGGCCATCGTCGCTCACGGCAAATTCATAATAGTCACCCCGGTCGGTGTAGGTGATTTGCACGAGACCGTTGGGCTGGTCGTGGTGCTTGATGGCGTTGTTGATCAAATTGGCAAACACCTGCCGCAGCGGCCACCGCCGAGCCATGAAGCTGGGCATATCAGGGCTGATTTCAACGGTAATGCCGGGGGGCGGCGAGAGAAACCCCATGATTTCCCGCAGCAGCACGTTTACATCCACCAGCTCGGCGCGGGTTTTGGATCGGCCAATGCGGGCGTACTGGAGCAGGCCGTTGATCAGGTTTTCGATGCGCTGCACCCGACTCCGCAGCAGGCTAATCTGCTGGCGCGTCTCTTCGCTAATCACATCCTGGGTGTCTTCCTCAATCCACTCCGAGAGGCTGGCGATCGCCCGCAGCGGAGCCTTGAGGTCATGGGAGGCGACATAGGCAAACTGGTTCAGCTCCCGGTTGCGCTCGGCCAGCTCGTCGTTAGTTTTTGCCAGCACCGTGGTCATGCAGGCCAGCTCGTTCGTATGCGCCCGCAGCATCTCTTCTGACTGCTTGCGCTCAATGGCGATCGCCAGCACGTTTGCAATGGACTGGAGAAAGTCGGCGTCGTTGCGGGTAAACTCCCGGTGGGTCTGGTTTTGCACACACAGCACCCCAAACGGCTGGTTGTCTACCCCCGGAATCACCACGCTCAAACTGCTGGCGATCGGCGGCGTATCTGGAAACTGCGGGATGCGGAAGCGGGTTTCGGTTTCAGCGTCCTGAACCAGGACGGGCCGATTCACCACCAGGGTATAACCCATCTGCGACTCTACGGTGGCTTTGACCCAGCGAGGCTCTCCGGCGGCATCCCAGCCCTGCCCCGCCCGAATCACAAAGCCCCGGCTCAAAGACTTCAGCTCCAGGA
>JAYKGU010000295.1:0-23273 GCA_035285585.1 Synechococcales cyanobacterium | reverse complement strand
GGCCCGCTGGATATCCGTGGGCGACAGCCCCAACTCCTCGGCAATTTCTAGAAGCTGGACGCGAGAAAGTTCTTCGGAGGTGGCCTGACGGGCGATCGCCAGATGCAAAATCTCCTGCACCTCATCGTGGCGGTAAGTATCGGGCATGACGGTTGTGAAGAAAGGATGAAGCAGCCTCTTTCCCTTATATCTTTTTTTGCCTGTGATCTGCTGCTGGGGGTTCCCGCCCTGTCACGAAATGGCCTTGAGCTGCCAAACCCGCACCGTTTTGTCGGAACCACCGCTGACGAACCATTTACCATCGGGGGCGATCGCCACAGAATTGACGCTGTCCAGGTGGTCGTTCAAAGTTTCCAGCAGGCGGCCTGTGGCGATATCCCAGAGGCGGACAGTTTTGTCGCTGCTGCCGCTGATCAGCCGCTTGCCGTTGGGGGTGAAAGCGATCGCGTTGACATCGCGCCCGTGGCCCTGCAGTTCCCGCACCAGTTGGCCTGACTCCAGGCTCCACAGTTTAATCACCCGATCCTTCCCTGCACTGGCCAGGAGTTGGCTTTGGGGGCCAATGGCCACCGCGTTGATCGCCGCTGCATGCCCCACCCAATCGCGCACCAGCTCCGCCGTTTTCATGCTCCAGAGGGCGATGCGCTTATCCATGCCACCACTAGCAAACAGTTGACCGTCAGGACTGGCGGCGATCGCTTTAATGATGCTGGCGGCCCCAACGGGGGTTTTCACCAATCGGCCTGTGGCCATCTGCCACACGCGAACCGCCCGATCTTCACCACCGCTCAGCAAAAACTGACCATCGGCACTCACGGTCAGGGCAGTAACATCCCGACCATGCCCCGTTAGGGTAGAAATTAGCTCGCCTGACAGAGCGTCCCAAATTTTGATACTAAAGTCATCGCTGCCGCTCACCAGCACTTTGCCATTGGGAGAAAAGGCGATCGCATTCACCGCTTTGGTATGTCCCGTCAGGGTTAGCAGCAAGTCTCCCGTGCGCAGATTCCAAACCTTGATGGTGTCATCCAGGCCGCTGCTGGCAAAGGTGGGGGTGACGGGATGGGCCGCCACACAGGTTACCCAGGAGGTGTGGGCTTCCAGGGTGTACAAACAGCGGCAGGTGGCGGTGTTCGAGCCGCTCACGGGTAGACGAAAGGAGGGGCGTTTGCTCCCCGATGAGCCGGAAGATCCTGAAGTGGGGGGCCTCGATCGGGCGGAGTTTGCCCCAGACGATGGGGGAGCACTTCCCCCGCCGACCCGATTACCGGAGACAGAGCGACCACTACTGGTGGGGCGACCACTGGTGGGCCGCCCACTGCCAGAACTGCTCTGTGCTGCCCGTCCAGAGATGGGAGGACGTGATGGATTCTGGGGCGGGGATGAGCGCCGCAGGGGTTGCCCATCTGGCGGGAGTACGGCCATGGCACCTTGAGCATTGCCCCGTCCACCGTTTGGGGGAGCGGGCAAATCCCGGTAGACCTCTTCTGCGGTTTGATAGCGCTCGTTGACCAGGTCTTTCAGCATGGTATCCAGAACCAGGGCGAGGCGATCGCTCGTTCGTCGCCCCTGTTTTTGCAAATAATCGCGCCAGATCCAGCGCCCATCCAGCGGGTTGTAGAGAGAATCGGGCTTGGCGTTGGTGAGCAGGTGAATGCAGGTTGCCCCCAAGCTGTAAATATCGCTGGCCGGATAGGCCCGACCGCCGCGAAACTGCTCCAGGGGAGAATAGCCTTCGGTGCCGATGCGGGTGCCCGGTTGGGTCGCCAAATTCAGGTTGAACTGTTTAGAAACACCAAAGTCGATCAAGACCAGGCGATCGTCTGACTTGCGGCGCAGAATGTTCATCGGAGTAATGTCGCGATGAATGACCTGGCGCTGATGGATGAAGTGCAGCACGGGCAGGAGATCAAACAACACGTCCCAGATTTGCTGTTCGCTAAAGGGGCCATTGCGCCCCACCTCCTGCGCCAAACTTTGGCCTTCGATATATTGCTGCACCAGATAAAGATAGGTTTCCTGCTCAAAGTAGGCCAGCAGGGTGGGAATTTGGGAATGCTCCCCCAGCTCGTAAAGTCGCACCGCCTCCTGGTTGAACAGTTCCACCGCTTTCTTCATGGATTTGGTGCCCTGGGCCTGGGGAGAAAACTGCTTGATCACGCAGTTGGCGTTGAGCCGGTCTTCGTCCAGGGCCAGATAGGTTTTCCCAAAACCGCCCTGCCCCAGTGGTTTGATTGGGCGGTAGCGATTGCGTAGAGACAGGGTGATGGACTTACCGCAGGTGCGGCAGACCGTGGCCGAATCGGGGTTGAGGGGCTGGGAGCATTGGGGGTTGAGGCAGCAAATCATGGCAGTGCACCATCAAACAGACCAGGGGAACTTTTCCCTAAAAACCATTCTTGACAGAGCTTTGGGGGGCATCAGATGGGGAGGTGTGCTGTTGCTGAAGATCGCGGACTGCACCGCGAAACCCCAACACCACCAGAATGTTGGCCAGGGTGAGAAATACTTCGGCTCCGCCATGGAGGGCATCGACATTGGCGAGGGCCTCACCGTAGGCAACCTGGGCATAGATGCCAGCCGGAATGGTGACCGCCACAAAAACAAGGGTCATGTAGAACCCGATCAGGGCCAGACGAGGGGTTTGACCTGACCGCGAAAGGAACCACAGGAAGCCCAGATAGGGCAGCAGCGAGAGGGCAAATAGTGACTCTTTGGAGAACATGGTGAGCAGGGATGAGCGGGACGAATTCAGGAATCAGGAATGGTGCCTTAACCAGTTATTCTAAATAGCCGGGGCGGGGAGATTCTGACGTAGATGTAGCAGTTGACGGGGGAAATTGCTGAGAATTGGCAGAATCTGCCCCTTTTTTGGGTGTGAGGGCAGATGCGGATGGCCCCAAAGGCTGCGATCGCGCCGAGCGCCAAATCCACCAGGCGGCCAGACAGAGGGTCGTATTGCCAACAAAGGTTAATGCGGCCTGGAGGGTGACGAGCCACTCTAAAGCCGGGGGATTGTCGAAAAAGTGCCACGTACAGGCGCACATGGCGCTGATCAGGGCAGGCAGCATGGCTACGGAGAGCGATCGCCACGCCCGGTTACCACTAACTTCAGCATACGTCCAAACCAGCCAGATAGCTGCCGTCCATTCAAGAACGCTGGAGATATGAATGATCCAGGTGGGGATTGACAGTGCATGCATCCGAATAATGTCTCTTTTTGAAGTGTCTCTCTATTGATCTGCTGTTGACCTATTGTATGGGTACGCAGCATACCGTTAAATAGCGGGTGGATTGGATTTAGGAAAGGCGAGGCATCGATGCGGGCAGTGTTATGCGGCTACTACGGAATGGGCAACGGCGGCGACGAGGCACTACTGGCAACCCTGCTGCAAATGCTGCCGGAGGATGTTGATCCCCTTGTTCTGTCAGGCAATCCCGCCCAAACCCATGAGCAGTATGGCGTAACCGCCTATCCCCGCAAGTCGGCGATCGCCCTGCTCAAGTCTCTGCGGCAGGCTGATGCATTTATCTGGGGCGGCGGTAGCCTGATGCAAGACGTCACCAGTGCCTTCAACCCGGTTTACTATGGTGGACTGATGGGATTGGCCCAGGCCTATGGTCTACGGGCGATCGCCTGGGCACAGGGCATTGGCCCCCTGCAGCGGACGATTACCCGACAGATCACCCGCCGCGTGCTGGGCCAGTGTGCCGCAGTCAGTGTCCGCGATCAGGCCTCGGCCCAACTGCTGGCCGACTGGCAAATTCCCTTCATCCTGGCACCGGACCCGGTTTGGGCACTAGATTCGCAACCCGTTGCGGGTCTGTGGGATCTGCCTGCCCCCAGGGTGGCCGTGGTTCTGCGCCCCCATCCGGCCCTCACCCCCCAGCGGTTAGACTGCCTTACCCGTGCCCTGGTGCTGTTTCAGCAGGCCACCAACGCCTGCTTGCTGCTCATTCCGTTTCAACCCAGCCGTGATCTGGCGATCGCCGAGCACATTCAACCCCGCCTGCCCGGAGTCAGCCAGATTCTGCTACTGACAGATCCGCGCCAGTTGAAAGGGGTGTTCAAAGGGGTGGAAATGGCGATCGCCATGCGGCTGCACGGCCTGATTATGGCGGCGGCTTCCGAATGTCGCTGCTTTGCCCTCAGCTACGACCCCAAGGTAAGCCAGCTCATGGCCGACCTCCAGCTCCCCGGTTGGGAACTCGATGCCCTGCCCGACGACCCCGCCTATATCAGCCAGGTCTGGCTGGAGCAGTTCGTCAACGGTGACCCCCTCACCTCCGACCAGATCCAGTCCCGGCGCGATCGCGCTTTCATGCACCGCGACCTCCTCCATGCGGCCCTTGACTCTGGAACTCTCCCCCCAACTCTCCGTCATTAACCGGAGCCAGCCCCGGGATTCCACCCAGGGTAGAGAACAGGACACATTTCGGTATGATGATTAAAGCCTGTTTCTGGGAGTTATTATGCTGACCTTAAAAGTTGTTGTTTACGTCGTCGTCCTATTTTTCGTTGGGCTTTTTGTATTTGGCTTCTTGTCAAACGATCCGGCTCGTAACCCAAACCGTCGGGATTTTGAGTAAGCAGCCCTCCTGGACGCGAAACCCGCGTTAATGATGGATTTTGTAGCCTCAGGCTAACGGCCTGAGGTTGAGGCTG
This sequence comes from Synechococcales cyanobacterium, assembly GCA_035285585.1. Taxonomy (GTDB): domain Bacteria; phylum Cyanobacteriota; class Cyanobacteriia; order CAKZMO01; family CAKZMO01; genus JAYKGU01. The sequence goes on along the minus strand of JAYKGU010000295.1, from coordinate 18,607 downwards.
GCTTGTGCGAAATTTGCAGGGCTGTTCCCTGTGGTGTGAGTTGTCTGAGTATGCCCTATCCGGTTCCGCCGCCCCCCCCTCCGCCTCTTGTTACTGCTCCCGTGCCTGAGGACGCTCGTCCGTCGGTTCCTGTCAGCTCTCAAGGGCAACAGGCGACGGGCGATCGCGCTGCCTCGGCACTGCCCCAATCCTTCCTGTCGCCGCCTGAACGCTTTCCCTCGGAGCCGTTTGGGCCGGCAACGACAGGTGGAACTTTGCTGATTGCTGAACTGACTGAACCGACAGAATCGCCCCAGGAAGCTGTGCTCCTGGGGCCGCCGCTGCAGGTTGGCCAACCAGCGGATCTCAGTGAGGCCAGGTTCGGGATGTCTACCCTCAACCTGGACCTGGAGGTCGATCAGTTCACCGATCAGGATGTCACCATTTATTTGCAACAGGCTGCCCCCACGGAAACGGGGGAAACGGGCGAACCTTCGTCCAGCCCTGGCCGTGCGGCTACAAACAGTCCCACCCCTGCCGACCAGGTGCGGGTAGAGGCCGGCCCCCAGGCCGACCCTGCTGTGGTTCATCAGGTGCGATCGGCTGCAAATGAAGCGTCCCCCGAACTGACGGAACTGGTGGATTCGAGCCGCACTCTAATGGTGGAGCTGTTTCGAGCGGTCGAAACGGGGCAGATTGAGGGCACTCCGCCCGATACGAATCCAACTGAGGATAGCGCAACCGAAGATGACGCAACTGGGGAAAATAGAACCGGGGACGATGGAACGGAGTTAAACCCCTCTGAAGTAGATTCACCTGTGGACTTGCCTGGGAGCGACTTGCCTGAAACTGGCTCCCCCAGTCCTGGTTCGCCCGACCCCATTTCACCTGAGACTGGTTTACCCGACCCGACCTCACCCGACCCAGATCCCCCCGCAGCGCCCCCGACGGCCCCTTCTCCTGCGGCCCCAGGCCCAGCCGATTTGCCCGCCACCGATGGCAGCGATGCCGTAGAAGTCACTGCCGATCGCCAGATTTACGACCAGGAGCGGCGATCGTTTTTGGCAGAGGGGAATGCGGTGGTCACCTTTCGAGAGGCGGTGCTGCAGGCCGATCGGGTCCAGGTCAACATTCCCAACCGGATTGCCGTAGCCGAAGGCAATGTGGTGTTTGTCCGAGGGGAGCAGATTCTCAGGGGCGATCGCATCGAGTACAACCTGGTGCGCCAGGACGGCACCGTGCTGGATGCCAGGGGGGAAGTCTTCATTCCCCAGGCGGGCACTGATCTGGATACGGGTCAGCCAGTCGTCGCGGAAGAGGTGGATCCACTTACCCCCGAACCTTCCTTGAGCGAGCGCTTGGCCCGTGACCAGCCTCCGGTCGAAACCGCCACTACCACCGGCGGACTCACCATTGGTGTGGGGGTTGCCCGTGGCCCTGGAGCCGCCGGTATTGAGGGAGGATTGGCAGCAGGTACGGTGCGGCAGCTCCGGTTTGAGGCCGACCGAATTGACTTTCGACCAGGCGGATGGGAAGCAACGGGCGTACGGGTAACCAACGACCCGTTCTCACCCCCCGAGCTGGAGATTCGCTCTAACCGGGCTACCTTTACCCGTCTTTCGGATACCCGCAGCGAACTGCGGCTACAAAATCCCAGGCTGGTGTTTGATCAGCGGGTGTCTATTCCCCTGCTGCGGGAGCGCTACATCTTTGACCAGCGCCAGCGCGACCCACTCCCTTTCCAGTTTGGGTTTGATGAAGATGAGCGGGGTGGGTTCTACGTGCAGACTACCTTTGAACCCATCGTTAACTCCAACGTGGAATTTACGGTCATTCCCCAGTTCTTTCTCCAGCGGGCCATTGATGGTGGAGAAAGCGACGAACCTGTGCCCATTGGGGAAGAGCCGGAACGGGAAGGGTTTTTCTCGCCCGACAACTTTGGTGTCATCGCCAACCTGGACATTGAATTTGATCCCAAAACCACCTTTGGCGGAAACGTCATCCTCACAAGCTTTGATTTGGACGAAACGGATGACGAACTGCGGGGTAGCGTGCGGGTTCAGCGCCAGGTGCTGGGACGCCATACGTTGACCACGGAATTTAGCTATCGCGATCGCCTCTTTAACGGCACCCTCGGTTTTCAAACCGTACAGCGCACCTATGGGGCGGTGCTCACTTCGCCCATCGTGCGTCTGGGGAATACTGGCATTGAACTGACCTACCAGGCGGGCATCCAGCGAATTAACGCTAATATTACGGGCGATCGCCAGGATGAATTGCTGCCCCCCATTGGTGAGCGGGAAAATAGCCGAGCTACCCTGACGCGCTATCAGCTTGCCGCCGAAGTGAGGCGCTTCCTGTTTCTCTGGATAGGGACACCTTTGCCTGCAACGCCCGATGAAGGTTTGAGGTACACCCCCGCCCCAGTGGTTCCTTACATAGGGTTATTGCCCCGCGTTCGAGGGCTGGCCGGGTTTTACAGCAGCGGCGATACCCAGCCTGTTCTCACAGGGGAAATTTCCTTATTTGGTCAGTTTGGCCATTTCTCCCGGCCCGCTTTTGATTATCTGGGTTTCAACCTCACCTACCGGCACAGCACCGAGGGCAGCGAATCTCCTTTTGACTTTGATCGCATTGCCGACCGGCGAGTGCTCTCTGGCGGCGCGACGGTGCAGCTCATCGGCCCTTTACGCATCGGGTTTCAAACCTCCATCAGTCTTGACAACGATGAGGGCTTTGATACCAGCTACATTCTGGAATACAGCCGCCGCACCTACGGGATTGTGGCCAGCTACAACCCTGACCGAGAAATTGGTACTGTATCGTTTCGCCTGAGTGACTTCACCTGGACCGGCATCCCAGAGCCGTTTGACGGAGCCGAACCCACCCCTGAAACCCCACCCTTAGAGGAGCCGAACCCGGATATTCCAGCGGATGAAGACCCAACCCTCGAAGACCCAGATCTACCTGATTTGGAAGATCCGGATCTAGACGATCCAGATTTAGAAGATCCAACGCTGGACGATTTGAATCTTGAAGCTCCAGATCTAGAAGATCCGGATTTAGAAGATTCAACTTTCGAAGATCCAGATCTAGACGATCCAGATTTAGAAGATCCAACCCTGGAAGATTCGAACCTCGAAGAGCCAATTTTAGAAGATTCAACTTTCGAAGATCCAGATCTAGACGATCCAAATTTAGAAGATCCAACCCTGGAAGATTCGAACCTCGAAGAGCCAATTTTAGGAGATCCAGAACTAGACGATGCAACGCTGGAGGACGATGCAACGCTGGATGCTCCAGACCTCGAAGATTCAACGTCAGGCAATCCGACCCAGGACGAGCCGTCAGCTGTTCCATCGCTGGAACCCCAAACCTTGAATGAGTCGGCTACAGATAGTCCACCCGAAAACCGAATTATCAACATTCCCGTCATCAATCCACCGTCAACCCCATCCCCATCCACCGATCGCTCAGCGACAGAAGCCTCAACTACTGAAGCTCTAGCCGTTGACCAGCCCATCACCCATCCACCCGCTACCCATTCATCCGCTACCCATTCACCCACTACCCATCCACCCATCCCAGAAAACTCAGCCTCAAACATCCCAGCCCCCGAAAGTCCGGCTGTCGAAATCCCAGTTATCGAACCAATTACTGCCCCATCTCCTACCCCCAAAACCGCCACCACGGACCATACCGTTTCCAGCCTCTCCCCCGCCGATGCCAGCAGCACCGACCTGGAGTCAGCTACCCCGCCCCAGAGTCTCGTAAATCCATTTCCTTCCCCCGGTGCACCTTCACGTCCTGCGGCCCTTTCCTCACCCCTGGCATCGCCTTTTCTGGCTCCAGGCCCACCGACGTTCACACCTCTGCCCTCCCCCCCGGAATCTCCCTGATACGCCATGTCCATCCAGTCTCCTGTGCCCGATCAGGTTTCGCCGCGAGGGGTGGCGCGATCGCCCCACTGGATAGCGGGGTTGCTTATTGTGGCGATCGCCATTGGTCTGGCGGCACGGGTAATTCACCTGGAGGAAAAATTCTTCTGGGTGGATGAAGTACACACCACAATACGCATTTCGGGCTACACCAAAGAGGCCGTCACCGATGCGATCTTTCAGGGTCAGCCAATTCCCGTCGCCAGTCTGCGGCAGTACCAGCGGCCCAATCCCCAAAAAGATTTGGGAGACGTGCTCAATGCCCTGGCCCAGCACCCCGAACATCCGCCCCTCTACTACCTGATGGCCCGTCTGTGGGTGCAGTTGGGGGCACTGGGGGGCGATCCGGGCATTGGTTGGCTGCGGCATTTATCAGTGGGATGGGGCCTGCTGGCGCTCCCAGCGGTGTACTGGCTCTGCTGGGAGCTGTTTTCCTCCCACCTGGTGGCCAGTCTGGCGCTGATGGTGGTGGCCGTTTCGCCGCTGCACATTTTCTACGCGCAAGAAGCCCGCGAATATAGTCTGTGGACAGTGACCATTCTGGCAGCCAGTGCAGCGCTTCTGCGGGCGCTGGGCCATCCCAATCGCCAAACATGGTCGCTCTACGGCTTGACCCTCGTTCTGGGACTTTATACCCATCTGCTGTTTGGACTGGTGGCGATCGCCCACGGCATCTACCTGGTCGCCTTGGGGTATTGGCGGCAGCCAGCTATCCGACGGGGCTACGGGCGTGTTCTGGCGATCGCGTTCCTGGCCTTTCTCCCCTGGGCGGTGGTCGGCGGGCAGCAATTAGGCCAAATTCGTGCCGTAGCAGATGCCACCGCTGCCAGCACCTCCCTGGATTACCTGGTAGGAGCGTGGAGCCGCAACCTCAACCGGGTGTTTTTTGGCACCGACCTGGCCTCCGCCAATCTGCTGCTGGTAATGCTGACTCTGTGGGCCGGATATGCCCTGGTGCGGCACACCCCCCGACGAGTCTGGCTGCTGATGGTGGCCCTGGTGGGGGTGAATGCCCTGGCGCTGATGATTCCTGACCTTTTAGTGGGGGGCATTCGCTCGGTGCGGATTCGCTACCTGATTCCCGCCTACCTGGGATTGCAGATCACGGTTGCCCACCTGTTTGCCTTGCAAATCTGCCACATCGTCCGCTGGCGAAGGTTTTTGGGACGGGGACTGGTAGCTCTGGTGCTGACTGGGAGCGTGGTGGCGGCGATCGCCAGCATTCCCGCTCTTGTGAACTGGACAAAAAGCGACAAGGCTCCCTACTATCCGCAGATCGTGCAGGCTATTAGCGCGGGCGATCGCCCCCTGATTATTAGCGACACCTCGGCCACCTACGTCCTGGCCCTGAGCGATCGCCTCCAGCCCGACCACACGCTGCTGCTGGTAAATCGCCCCCAGGAGCTGAAAATTCCCCCAGGCTATGGCGATCTGTTCCTGTTTGACCCCTCTCCGCGACTGCGGCGGGTGGTGGCACGGCGGGTGGGGCGAGATCCCCAACTGGTGATCGAGCAGAGCGAAACCTTTCAGCTCTGGCAAGTTTCCCCGTAGCACCCACCATCAGGAGCGGCCAGCGCGGGACGCAGTCGACCCAACCACCTGGGGTTCTCGCACCGAGAGGTGGAGTGGATCTACGGCAAAGGCCAGCCAGGGTTGGTGCAGCCCCAGGCCCATCAGCGGACTTTCTCCGGGAACTTTTACCTCGACCCCCGGCAAAAAGTACGGCTGTGTGTTAGCGGTAACGCTGTACCACAGTAGCTCTGACCCCGATGTGCTGAAGCCCGCCATGGGCAGCCACGGTAGCCAGATGGCGGGAATTTTCCAGTGGTAGGCCAGCGTACAAAGCCGCTTTTCTCCCTGGGAAACGGCAACTTCCCCCCGATCGCCCCGCCGCCAGCTAAATTCGGCCAGTTCCTTGGGTAGCCCCCAGATCATGCGCCCCCCAGCCACCGAGTGGGGATTATCGACGTAAATGTGGGAAATCCAGACGCCGATGCGATCGCTCCGGCGCACCACCGCACTGACAACAATCAGTTCGTGGTATTCCAGGTCAGACCCCGCTCCGTAATGGGCCAGGTAAATTCCTGCCAGGGTTTTACCCGGTAGAACTTGAACGATATCCAGCTCAGCGGGCACGGTGGGTCGGGCGATCGCCACGTCAATGGGCTGAAGGGTCTGAATGGCCTGTCCCTGGAGCTGCCAGGGAGCAGGCGGGTAGGGTGTGGTGACGGTGGGAGCAGCGTAAAAGGTCATGGGCAAGTCCTCCTGATGCCTCCAGTCTGCCCCGATGGCAGGGGCACCACCATCGACCCAATGTCAGACTTGGGGCTGGTGTCCCGTAAAAAAATCCGGCGATAACTTCTGGCTCTCCTTGTCCCAAGTTGGGAGAAGGGGAGCCAGAGCTGCCTAATCGCTTCAAAGCCCCTCGCCCTTTTTGGGAGAGGGGTTTGGGGTGAGGGCGCAATGGCTCGGAGCAAAGCAAATGAACCACTAGCGCATCCGGTAGGCAGAGGCCACCTGGGGCGATCGCGACAACCGCGGCGGCGCAGGGCGGGGCGACGGCGACGCTAGCTGAATCACCCGATCCACCAGACCAGGAACCATCCGGTTGGCCCAGACCGCCAGATGGCTTTGCCAGCCCACTAGAATTTCGGATTTACCCTGCTGCAGGCCCCGAACGAGGGCGATCGCCACCTGATCTGGGCGAATGGGCACCACCCAGCGGAACCAGTGCATCTCCCGCACCATGTCGGTGTCGGTGAGGGTGGGCAGGACGGCCACCACCCGCACCTGGTGGGGGGCCAGTTCGTTGCGCAATGCCTGGGTAAAGCCCAGCAGGGCAAATTTTGTGGCCGAGTAGGTAGCCATGGTGGGCGCACCAATTTTGCCCATTAGGCTGGAGACATTGATAATAGTGCCAAACCGCTGGGCCGCCATGCGCTTGGCGATCAGCCGGGTAACCGTGTAAGTGCCCAGCAGGTTGGTGGCAATTTCATCCTGTACCTGGTTGAGGCGGGAATGGAGAAATGGGGTCTGGTAAGCCACCCCGGCACAGTTGACCAGCAGATGAATGGGGCCATGATCCCGCCATGCCTGGGCGATCGCAATACTGACTTCCACGGGGCGCGTTAAGTCCAGGGGCAGGGCGATCGCCTCTGCGCCTAGCCGCTGCACTTCAGCTACCACCTCCGCGAGACGCTGCGGATTGCGGGCCACCAGAATGAAGCGGGAGACGCCACAGCGGGCCAGCTCAAGGGCGATCGCCCGACCAATGCCGCGGGACGCCCCGGTAATTAAAGCGGTGTTTCCTTGAAAAGTCATGATAACCTCCATCATGAATGGCACAGTCATCTCGGTGCACAGTCTGACCAGTAGCCGGGACGGCAGATGAATGGGCACTTGATTGATACTTGCTGGGTACGCAATCAAATACAGATTCAGGCGACGAAATCGCTATTCCGGTCAGCTCTGCAACCTTCATCAGAGCTTCAGAGCGAGCGATGTGGCTGCAGACCGAATGGATGACGTGATTTACAGCAAAACGAATGACGAAAAAAAGCCTAATTTGAACGTTGTACAGATTGGGGGGGTCTATTACGCCTATCAACAGGAACGCAACCCGGACGGGGCTTATATTTGAAACGGGAGCCAGCTCAAGCTGCGTAACAAAGGGGCAAGGGAAAACAAGGCAGACCTGTTAAGTACAGGGACACAAATAAAGCCATTGGGGTGCGCCCCCCGGGGGGGGCGCACCCCACCATAGCTTCGTTTATTTATGGCTACCTACTTACAGGGAACAGCAAACTAAATGCGACAGCTTGAGGGATGCGTTTAACCTGAGTGAACTCCTGGGGATAACTGGGGAACCAACCGGGGGAATCGGATGGGCGATCGCGCTAGCCATGGACACCATGCTTGAACGGGAACTAAGGGGGAACCTGGTGATGGCTCTAGACGAACCAGTGCGGAAATTTGTTCATGACCCGTTGCCTCCGAAATGCGAGTTCTCAGTAGGTGAATTTTGAGTAGGTGAGTTCTCAGTATGTGGGTTGACTAGCAAGCGAACTGTACAGAGCTTTGTCATACCTGCATACGTTAGCAACGGGATCTAGAAGCTGCAACATTTATTAATCAGATTGGCCGATTGTTACAATCCGACATAATCATTATCAGAATTCTCAGCCCCCCAACTCATCACCCATCCTTTCATGGCATAGAAATTCATGATCCCCCAGGGGTGATCGCTTTATCGACATTCAGCAATCCTGAGATGCCGCTGCTTCTATCCTGGGGCTTTAAATATTTCAGTTAACCCTACGTCAAGCCTTTTGTCGGGGCGATCGCCCTAAAAATCCCCAAATTTTGCCCATGACATGCGTATATTCCAGGAAATTTAGGGATTAAGATTACAGCGGTTGCAAAGTGCTATAGTGCCCCATAAACACGGCACCACTGTTTACATTGACAGATTCCTATGCCTAAAGATCGCGGAGTTCCCAAAGGTCGTTCCGGTTTTCCCCAGCGGCGCTATCCCCGGCCCCACCCCAACGCTGGTCGGGGGCAATCCCCCTCCTATCCCCCCGTTGACGGTCATTCGGCGGCCTTCCATCCGCGCGTCCCGCTGCCTGGAGATACCACCTCCGCCGAGCTACCGTGGTCAGCCGAGCCATCGGAACCCTCTGACCCAGAAACTTCCCGGCGATCGCCCCTGGGCCGTCTCTTTAAAAGCTGGCTCTTCTGGATGACCCTGCTGCTGGCGATGACGGGCGGTGTGGGCGGCTTTGCGGCGGCGGTGCTGTTCAAGATCCCCGCCCTGCCCAATTGCCCCGCGATCTTTTGGCCAACAGCTTCAGCCTCACTACGGCTTTACTGTGCAGAACTGGCTGCTAATAAGAAGACAGAAAAAGATTTGCTAAAGGCGATCGCCCTGGTGGATAAGCTGCCCGATGAGCACCCCATGCGCCAGGAAATTGATCGGCTGGTCGAAGCCTGGTCTTTAGAGATCCTCGATCTGGCGGAAGTTCAGTTTCAAAATGGCGAAATCGACGAGGCGATCGCCATTGCCCGTCGCATTCCCCGCGATGTGCCCGCCCACGACCTGGTGGACAAACGGATTGATGACTGGCGTGAAGTTTGGGCTGAGGGAGAGCGTATTTTTCAGGAGGCAGAGGCCCAGCTCCAGCAAGAAAATTTTAAGGAAGCCTTTGCGATCGCCCTGCGGCTGCTGTCGGTGGGCAACCAGCATTGGGAAACCACCCAGTACGACAAGCTCAACCAGATTATCGAAACCGCCCGCGAAGACGGCACCAAGCTCACGGAAGCTCGCAATCTCGTGAAACGCGGGGGGTTGGACAACATCCTGGAGGCCATTCAGCTAATAGAAGACATTGACGAAGAGAGCTATGTCTACCCAGCGGCCCGCCGTACCATTGAAGATTTTTGGGGAACCGCTCTGGATCTGGGGTTGGAGGCCCTGGACAGAGGGAATGCTGATACGGCTCTCAAGGTGGCCCGCAGTTTGCCCGACACCACTGAATACCAGGCCAAGGCCCACGACCTGCGGGAGCTGGCCTATGCCCTGACCCAGGCGTCTCGCGGCACTGTAACCGATCTGGAGGCGGCCATCATCCAGGCGAAGAAACTCCAGGCGGAGCGCCCTCTGTACAGCCAGGCCCAGCAGATGATCAGCCGCTGGCAGCTAGAAATCCAGGACGTGCAGCGGCTGGCGCGGGCAGAAAAGCTGGCGGAGCCGGGGGGGGTGGAGAACCTGCGGGCGGCGATCGCTGAAGCGAAGCTGGTGCTCGATACCAACCCCCGCGCCGGGGAAGCCCAGGAGGCGATCGCCCGCTGGTCTGACCAGATTCAAACCATTGAAGACGGCCCCTACCTGGAGCGAGCCAGGGAACTGGCCAGCCGGGGGGATGTGCTCTCGCTGCAAGCTGGCATTTTGGAAGCTCGCCGCATTAACGAGGGCAGCCCCCTCTACGACGAAGCCGCCAGCCTGATTGCCGGTTGGACGGAACGGGTCGAGCGCATTGAGGATCAACCCATCCTCACCGAGTCGGAGGAGCTGGCTCGGGTTGGGAATTTACCAGCGGCGATCGCCCGAGCCGAGCAAATTCGGGCAGGCCGGGTGCTCTACAACGAAGCCCAGGCCAACATTCAGCGGTGGCAGGGCCAGATCACGGGCGCGACCCAGCTCCAGGAAGCGGTCAACACCGCCAGTACGGGCACTCCATCCTCTCTAGCTTCAGCGATCCAGGCCCTGGAACAAATACCCCCCGATAACCCCTCCCGATCAGAGGCGGAGCAGCTAATGAACCGCTGGAGTCAAGAAATTTTACAGCGTGCCCGTCAGGCTGCTGGCAACAATCTGGAGCGGGCGATCGCCATTGCTAATCTGGTGCCACCCCGCACCGAAGCCTACGCCGCGGCCCAGCTCAATATCACCACCTGGCAGGAGCAACTGCGCCTCCAGCAAGAGCGGGCTACGATGACCCCGCTGCCCTATACAGAGGAAGCCGAACCGCTACCCTACATCGAGCAATAAAGATATTTTCCGGAGAAAATCGACCTCCGGTTCAACCACTGTTATGACGTTCAGGTGTTATGGCTCGGTGGGCGTCGCACGGCAATAGATGTTAACCTCTTCCACCAGTGGCTCTTCCTGGCTGGTAGCGGCTTCTAGCTGGGCATAGGCCGCTTCCGCCGCCTCCCGATCTGCCGCCTCCACCGCTGCCACCAGATCGCGGGTGGCCTTGCCCGTTTCTTGATAGAGCTGAATAAAGCGCTGCTTAAAGGTTTGCAGTTGTGCGTCCGACAGCTCCAGGGTGCCCAAGTCGGTCGCTGCCTGGTCAGCGGTTTCGGCAATGGTCAAAAAGGCTTCCGTATCGTCGGGGGTAGATGACTGGGTGACCGTTTCCACCTCGGTGGCCGCTGCGTTGGCGATGTCAATCAGGCGCACGCATTGGGAGACTGTGCCCTCACTGCAGCCCACGCTTACCGTAGCGAGAATACCCAGGGCGATCGCTCGATGGAACGACCGGAATCTCTGCTTCAGCCAATTGCCCCCAATGCTCATTCATTCGCCTCCTGCGATTTACGCTAAAAGAGTAATTTTCCCAAAACTCGTTGCTGGACAGCACCGTCCAAACCCATCCACCCATTTTGACAGCTCATTCTCACAAACGGATGGCATTTGTTGAAATTATCCGTGCGACCCTGCGCTCCTTCTTCTTGCCAATGGGTGGCCATCCACTATGAAAGCAAAAAAGGGACACGCCCAACTTCGGTACGATCCCCTTTTTCTTAGGTAATTTCTTAGAATGAAAGTACCAGCTAACTTATTTGTCCGCAGATTTCGCAGATTTCGCAGAAAACCAACGTGCCTGTCGATTTGCTATCTGCGTCCATCTGCGTCATCTGCGGATGTATCGAACATTGGCGATCGCCCCTAACGCCGCCCAGGAACGACCCGTCCCAAACTGGCTTCTTCAACCACATCAAACGTGTAGCCTTCCGCCTGACTCCGCAGGGTAGCAACCCGACCGAGCATCACCCCATAGATAACCTTGGAGACAATGTCGGCGGCAGTGTAAATCACCTGGCGGGCCACCACGCCCCAGGCGGTGAAGGAAATGACCGGCATGAGATAGGCCACCACATAGCCGCACCAGGAGATGATTAACAGCCAGCGCACTGCCTTCATCATGCCCCGTGCACCGTTATCGGGCAGCACCTGCAGACCACGGGAGATTTCTTTCCACACCAGATAGATGATGTAGATGAAGAAAACCGTGCTGATGGCTCCCCAAATCCAATACGGTGCGAGGGAGACATTTTCGTAGGCTGCCCCTGCCGATTCGTAAAACTGGCCAATGTAGCCCGTCCAGATCATCAGCAGTCCGGCGACGGTAAATTTTACCCAGGGGCCTTTAAAGCGCTTTCCCTGAAAGCCCAGCACCACCAGAATCTGCGTTAGCAGCACGGGCACGTCGATGGACCAGTTCATGTAGCGGAAGCCGTTGGCAAAGACCGCATCGCCTGCTTCCACAACCCCAGCCGTTAATTGGAACGAGTTCGCCCAGTTTTGCGCTAAGCGAAACAGTTCCAGAACCGCAGAGGCCATGACCACCGCCGACAGGGCCGACGATAATCGGTAACGGGGAGCGGCTTGCTCACGGGTCAGCCAAAAATAGACCAGCCCCGCCGCCATAGCTGCATAGCCCAGGGTCAGGACATTGATCACAATCGTCCACTGGACAGGTGTGTAGGTTAAAAAGTTCTCCATGTTAAGCATGGCTTAGTAGATCTCACCTCGGATTAATTGTTCTGGTTGATGGATCAGGCAGTTTGACGGCAATTCGTACAAGTGCCTGGGTGATAGGTCAGGCGATAAATAAGTAGGTCAGCACAATTAAATTCATGCTAGAAAACCGGGGGAGCGTCCCACCGGGGCGCTCCCCCGGTTTTCTAACCTTCGTTTTTCAATGCAGTTCTACTTAGCAATTTGTACAAGTGCCTGGGCTATTCCCTTTGTTGATAGTCAGAGCAATCGATGGCATCGGTGCGCAACACTCGCGTGGGATGAACCGCACATTGCATATAGGGATTGCTGTTAAAAAAGCGGCAGCTTGTACAGGGAACTGAGCGATCGCACCCCCGCTTTGCCAGCCGACTTTTGAGCACTTTCCAGAAGACCGTTTGCTGCAGGATCACCACCCCCCAGGCCACGATCACCACCACGAAAGGAACCAGCCACAGATCCCCAGCTGGTTTGGGTTGCTCAATCGGGCTGGGCAGAGGCGAGGGAATTTCATCGCGCGTCGTCGTTGACGACGATTCACCTGGAAGTTGGTCTCGATCGAAGCTGGCAGCAGTTCTCATAGCTTGCTCTGGGTGATAGCCCTCAGTTCTATGCCTGACGGATGGTTTAGCTCTTAATAGTGCGTATGAGCTAATGGAATGTCTGCTGGTTCGTGCGATCGCCAACCTGAAGCGCTCAAACAACGGCAATGCCAGTGAAAGCCAGAATTGGCGGCAAATTTTCCGCAATCGGAGAACAGACCTCGTCAAACTTATAGCCCAAACTTTAGAGAGAGCGAGTCTTTCTGGAGTTAGGTTGACCATCCAAACCGGGTCTACCCTACTTAGGATAGAAAAGTATGACTACAGGTAGACGACAGAATTAGTGCAGGCTAAGCTTCAGAAAGCGGTGCCGGGTATCGGCGTAAGGTAGGACACTTTCCCAGGAACAGAATCCAGGAGTCAGGAGCCAGAAGCCAGTTCTCTCCTGAATTCTGACTCCTGAATTCTGGCTCCTATCCAACCAGAATTTCCCGCCTTAAGTTGATACCCAGCGGTGCCCACCCTGCGGTTCTTTCCCTTTTTATGCGTAAAGCTCCATTTGGGGAAACGGGAAATTTGGCCACCCTTCGCCAGAGAGTGCCCTTTAGATAGATGGTTGAACCTTGACAGGTTGCGACATTAAAGGATGAAGCATTGGAGTGGTAATTATGCCGACCAGCCCTCAAACCCAACAGGTTATCAGTGATCTGGAATACAACTGGCTGACCGTGATGCACGAAAAAGCCAAAGCTTTGCAGGCTTACGACCAGTATGTTGAAGATGCACGGGAAGCGGGTTCCCAGCCCTGCGTGGAGCTGTTCACCCAGCTCAAGCAAGCGGAAGCCGAGCATATTCAGGAAATCCGCAAGCACTTGATGAGCGTGATGCAAAACGGCAAGATGTAGTCCGCTACTCGATGAAGGGGGTTCCCCAAAAACGCCAGTTTTCCTTATTGAAGGGTGACTTCCAGCGGGTGATCAAGTCCAGCTCTAGCCGCTGCCGGGGCCGAGTCGCTTCCGGCGTATCCCACCAGAAAGCCGTGTTGATGGTAGTGGGCATCTGGTGCTGAAAGTGGAGAGCCTGGTAGTTGAGGACGTATTGCTTGCAGTCGTGAACCCCCTTCCACCGCTGATTTGCTCGGCAAGTTTCCCCCACGTAAAGCAACAGGGGGAGACGGGTGTCAATGACGAAATAGATGCAGGGTGCAGCGGGATGGCGATCGCTGGGCCACTGAAAGAAAAAAAAGTTATGCACCTCCAAACCAAAGGGGTCAATGGCGCTGGCGTCCGTCTGGGAGGAAACCGCTTCAAACAGGCTCACCTGCTGCGCCCCTAGCTCGCCCCGTACCCGCTGCTGAAAGGTCTGGATTGTTTGCTTCCAGGATTCCAGGGCGGGTTTAGGAATGGTCAGCTTGGGCTTAGCCGCGCCCCCGGGTGGGGTCATGGCTCGCTGTTCGGCAGCGGAAAAGAGGGAGGGCTGTTCGTTGTAGATGGACACGGGTGCCTCAGCAAACATCTCTGCTATTATTAAAGCGCACTTGGCGTACTTCGGCACATCGAGTCGGATTAAAACGCTATGTGTAGCGTATGACCCAACTCCGTCCCCTAAAGTTCCACCCTTCAGGAAGCTTGCCCATGGGAACCGTCCCCTCCCAGCACGACCTTGAAACCGACCTCGAACAGTGGCATCTGCGGCTGCAGCGCTACCCCAACGACCCACGGGCATACATCCAGCGGGGCATGGCCCACTTTAAGCTGGCCCATATCGACGCCTCCATCACCGACTTTGACCAGGCCGAGCGTCTGCGGCCCGACGTGACGCCCTACCTCTGGCAGCGGGGGCTGTCCTACTACTATGCCGGACGGTTCCGCGACGGCGCACGGCAGTTTGAGATAGACCTGCGCGTCAATGCCCAGGACGCCGAGGAGACCCTGTGGCGCTCCCTCTGTCTGGCGCAGGTGGATGGGCAGGAGGCGGCGCGGCGATCGCTCCCCCCTGCCTGCACCGACCCCCGTCCTGCCTTGAGAACCATCATCTATCCCCTGTACGCCGGACTTTCTTCCCCCGACGCCGCCCTTGCCGAGGGAAACTCCCTGGATCCGGCGGGGCAGTTCTACGTCCATCTCTACGTGGGGTTGTACTACGAGGCAGCGGGGCAACCAGAAGCGGCGATCGCCCCCATCACCCACGCGGTTGCCCAATACCCCTCGGATGACTACATGTGGCACCTGGCCCGGGTCCACTGTCACCTCCGCAGCACGTCAAAGATGAGGTGAATGCGCCAGTCCTCGGACTCGTTGTAGGCTTCGTGGGGTTCCTTGTTGTTGAACCACCAGAGTTCCCCCGCCTGCATGCGCACCCATTCGTCCCCCGCCCCCAGGACGCTGCCCCTTTGACTTTTGAGAACAAGATGGTAGCGATCGCGCACCCGATAGTATTCCCCGTGGTCAATGTGGCGATAAACCCGCCCGTGGGGAGCCAGCCGCACCACAGTCACCCGGCCCAGCTCACCCTGGAGGGAGGCGGCAAAGTCCTCTGCCCATCCCAAAATAGTGGGAAAGTGTTTGGCCATGCCCGTGGGACGACTTTCATGGACATCGTTGCTGCTGGTAATGCCGGGGGGAAAAGGCTTGGCGGCACTGCGCAAATAGATGGCGTTGGTTTCCCGCTGGACCTTGATCTTGTCCTGACGGCTGGTGTCGTGGAGCCAGTATTGGGAATTTGCCTCCAGTTCCTCCAGCAAAGGCTGTATGTTAACGGCGGCATCAAGGAGTTTGAAGTACTGCAGGTGCGATCGCCCTTCCCCTTCGGTGATCAAGCGGGGTTTTTCTGCCAGCGAGGGAGCCTTGGCCTGGGCAAATTCGGGGAGCTGCATCAGCTTGAGCAGCGCCATCAAACAGTGCTGCACGTTGTCCACCCGAATCACATTGTCGTAAACCGTGGTGCGAATTGCCCCATGCACGGGAGAAGGCTTGGAGATGTAAAACAAATCAATCTCATCCCGAAACTGGAGCTGACGAACGCTCCGCAATCCCCGCCAGATAGTTTGCTGATAGCTCTGGGCGTGCTGGTAATCCTCCAGTTGGGCCGCCAGATGGTAGGCATCGGCCAACCCCTCCAGATAAACCCCCGTGGACGAAGCGTGGGGCGGCCCATATTCAGGATGGTCGGGATGGTAAAAGCGCCCCTGCACATCGGCATAGCGTGCCCCTTCCCACTGCTGCATGGGCAGCAGCCAGTCATTCATTTCAAAGATGAAGTCCAGGAACTGGCGATCGCCCGTTTCCTGATACAGCAAGGTATACGCCTGGGTATGCCAGGGGATGAAGGCGGGATTGCGGTGCTGGCGGTGCCAATCCCGATAGTAGTTGAAGCTGGCGTAGCACTTTTCTAATAGTCCAGCGTCCTGGGTGTAATGGTAGAGATTTGCCCAAAAGAGCAGGGCTTCTCCGGGATAAAAGTTTTGGTTATCGTTGCGGTCACTGGGTTTATAAAAAGTGCGAAACGCTCCATCACGCTGCCATAGGGCATCAATGGTATGGCACAGGGCTTGAAAGATATCAGCGTAGGGAGCAGCAATCAAAGACGCCGATGGGGAGCTTTCATCCTTGCAAGTGGAGTATTCCAGGATGGCGAGGGCGGTGAGGGCGATCGCCCCCAGCTTGGCTTTGCCCTCATATTCCACAAAGCCCAGGGAGCCTTCCTGGCGATAGAACTGCTTCAGGTTGTAGTTGAGGTTGTGGGTGGCCAGTGTCCAGTGGGCTTCCTCACGGGTAAAGCGGGCATAGCGAATCAAACACAGGGTGGCCATGAACTGCCGGATCAGGTTGTTGCCGTCTGACTCCTCCCCTCGGCTGGGGAAGTACTTGTAAACCATGCGACCATCGGCCTGCACCTGCCGCAGTAGCCACTGTCCCATGCAAAGGGTCATATCCGCCAGCACGTCCCCCGACAGTTTCTCAAAGGGTACGACCCGATTGCCGCGATGCATGGTGGTGGCGGTGATTTGCGACCCCAGGCGGATCAAGACCTGCCGTGCCTCAAAGGCTTGTAGGGTACCACCCCGACGCACAAAGGTTTTTACAGAAATCCCTTCCCGATCGAGCACCTGTTGAAAGACTTTTTGAAAGCTCAGGTTGGCAGCAATCATGCGAGTGGGACTGTAGCGATAAGTCCGTTCCTGATACTGTACTTCAATGCCGCGAATGCCCCGGTGGACGTTGGCAAACACCCGATCAAAGTCCGAGGGAGCCACCAGTCGAAAGGAATGGGTGAGACACATTTCAATGGCATCGATCCCCGTTTGGTCTGCGGCTTCAGGGCTGGCAGCGGGGCTGAGGGTGGCAATGGCTTGCTCAATCACACCATCTAATAACTGTGCCAGGTCGGTTTCATAGCGCCAGTATGCCTGCTTTGACTGTCCCCTTTTACGCAGCGCCACATAGGTCGGCCCCTCACAGGTGATGGCCTGCCCTGAGCAGGTTTGGTCGGCCAGCACTGCCTGCACCAGGGCAGTAAAATCTGTATCGGACAAAGTAATTGAAGTACTTGACATGGAAGTAACGAACTGGATGGAACGATTGGAAGCCGGACCTGACGCTAATTGAACCATGCGATCGCCTCTCTATTCACGAGATTTATCGAAAAAAAACACCCCCCCTACAAAATGTGTTGATGGAATTACCATCGGTAATAGCCGTCGCCATCACCATCACCATCACCATCGCCATCACCATCACCGTCACCATCGCCGTCACCGTCACCATCACCATCGCCATCACCATCACCGTCGCCAATAGACCAGAAGGCGGTTTCGGAGACAGCATTGTTTTGAATCAAGGTGGGCTGTTCGCTCTCCAGCGAAAGCGTGGGACTGATCGTAGGCTGTTCAGCTGAATGATGGTTCTCAGTTAAGGAAAAGGGAGCATGGGCGATCGCCCGTGCCGTTGCCACGCTCATGAAAGATGTTAGTGCTGTGAGCAAAAGTAGTTTTTGCATAACCGTGGGGTTTTGGATTTTAGATTTTAGATTTTGGATTGGGGAGGAATTGGGAGCCATAATGCTCAGCAAAACTGGCTCCCAGGAGGTAAGTCGTGGATTTAGAGGGGAGACTTATTCAAAGTCAGCCTGGGTGATGGCATCCGGAGCGATGCCGCGCAGGAGCGCCACACGATTCCCATTGGCGAGAATCAGAGTATTGCTGCCTCGTTGCTGGAACACCAGGTCATCGAACTCCAGGCGACCGGACAGACCTAGTTCGTCTACGCCGTCCTTGAAATCGCGGATGATGTCGTTGCCGTTCTCTTCGAGGATGAAGGTATCGCTACCGGCACCGCCGATGAAGATGTCTCGTCCGGCACCGCCGTAGAAGTCATCATCTCCGCTGCCGCCACGCAGTTTATCGTTACCGTCACCACCGAAGAGATCATCGTCTCCGGCCCGGCCCACCAGGATGTCGTTTCCGGCTTCGCCGAAGAGGTCGTCGTCTCCGGCTCGGCCAATCAGGCGATCGCTACCATCCTGGCCTCGGAGGTCATCGGAGCCGCTGGTGCCACGAATGATGTTGTCACCGCTGTCACCAATGATGGCATCACCATCGCCATCACCGTCGCCATCGCCATCACCATCACCGTCGCCATCACCGTCGCCGTCGCCAACGGAATCACCATCACCGTCGCCATCACCGTCGCCGTCACCGACGGAATCGCCATCACCGTCGCCATCACCGACGGAATCGCCATCACCGTCGCCATCACCGACGGAATCGCCATCACCGTCGCCATCGCCGTCGCCGTCACCGATGGAATCACCGTCGCCGTCACCGACGGAATCGCCATCACCGT
>JAYKGU010000294.1:0-35242 GCA_035285585.1 Synechococcales cyanobacterium | reverse complement strand
GCCCCCGCTGGGGCACACCCCCTGGGAAGTAATTTTGTTTAGCTAATTACATGGCGCTGTAGCCTCTTTGTTGGTTTGCAGTGGAGCAGGGATCGCAATCTAAGCCGTCCCAACGGGGTTAAGCTGGGTGACGATTCTGGGGGGCTAGGGGTTTCGGGGAGAGATATCTTGATGCAAGGATGGTGACGGTACCCCCAGGGAGGGAGAACTTGCCGCCGCCGGAGCGGGTCGGCGATCGCGCGCCGCTGCCCGAGCCGCGAAGGTCTGGGGGGATAGGGCATGTACCAGGAAATAGGGATGGCGGATAGCGGCCTTCAGCGCTGCCCCAAAGCGTCGCTGCTTGAGCGGTTCAACCACCCGGTAATAGGCGCGGTTACGCTGACACACCTGCAGCTTTTTCTCGAGTGCCGCTGTCAGGGCGGGGTTTTGCCGCACCACCTCCGTCTCAAGCTGGGCCAGCAGCCCCTGGCAGGCTTGCTCCAGACGCTCCAATTGGCTTTTGCTCACCAGGGAACCTGGACGGGCACGATAAAAGTAGTATGCCTGAGGGTATAGCAGAAATTTAGCTCCGTGGGCGAGACACTTAAGGTAGAAAAAGAAGTCTTGCCCCAGCCGAATTGCATCGTCGTAGCGAATGCGGTGGGTGACCAGGAGCGATCGCTTAATAATAGGTTTGGCAAATCCCAGATGCAGGCCCGATCGCCCCGGCAGGTCGCTGGTGACATAGTCTGCCGCTTCAATCAGCCGGGGGGCATCAACGCGCTCTCCACTGCGGCGAATCAGGGTTGTCCACGGTTCCGAAGCCCCGTCTTGAACGTAGTACAAATCATCGGCGATCATATCGACGTCAGCGGCGATCGCCCGCTTCAGCAGCACCTCCAGCCGCTCTGGCGCATACCAGTCATCCGAGTCCAGCACCGCCACCCACCGGCCATGGGCCGCATCCAGCGCCCGATTGCGGGCCACTGCCGCCCCCTGATTGTAGGGCAGGCGAATTACCCGCAGACGGGGGTCGTCGATCTGCTCCGCCAGGGTGGCTGTCTGGTCAGTTGAGGCATCGTCTACCACCACCACTTCCAGGTTGGTCAGGGTCTGGTTGAGGGCAGAGGCGATCGCCGTTTCGATGTAGGCTTCCGTGTTGTAAGCCGGAATAATTACCGATACCTCTGGCCCATCTCCACTGCCACCTAAACCAATCATTGGGGAGTTGGTGGGGTATTTGGAAGCGTTCAGATCCTGCATGGCTCACTCGCAACGTCCATTTGTGTACATAAATGCGTCCACCAGCGCGGGGGACGCACCGTCCCCTTTCACGCCGAAAACATTGACCGCCAGCGATCCTGAGGCGGCAAACTGTAGTTGGGCAAACACATGCTGGGTATTGTCGCGCACCGCCACCCAGGGGGACGGATCAGCTTCAAAGACGGAAAAGTGATTGCTCTTGTTGCTCTCTTTGCCCCCTGGACTCACCTTCAGCCAGGTGGTACCTTCTTCCAGGGTGTAGCAGGCCAGTTCGCGGGTAGTGGGCTGGTTTTGTTCGGGCACGTTTACCAGGGGGTAGGTGCGTTCGTAAGCCTGGTCGTGGGACGACAGCACCAGCTTTACCCCAAATCGCTCAAATAACGGGCCGAGCTGGGCACGCAGCGCCAGGTTAGAGGGGTGGCTGGCTCCCTCCGCAAAGGCCGACACGTGCATGAAGGGAATTAGCCACGTCTGACCAGCGGCCTGAGCCGCCTGTAAATCCTGTTCAAGCCAGTCCAGCACCGCCGGGTTGAGACCCTGCTCTTCATAAACGGCAAAGATGGAGACAAAGTGAACATTGCCGATGTCGAAGGAGTAGTTGCGCTGGTGGTCGAAGCCCGCGGGGGTGGCAAACCGCTCTAGCCACGTGGTGTAGTTTTCTTTGAGAATGGCCTCGTGGTTGCCGTAGGTGGGCATCACAGGAGACTGGCTGAACACCGGCATCATCTGGTTAAACCAGACATCAATGGTTTTATCCAGGGTGGCGTAGCGCCGGTCTTTGTCGTAGTAGGCATAGTCTCCGCCTGCGAGCACCAGGAATGGCTTTAGTTTGGCGATCTCGGCCACCACCTGGGCGGTTCCCGTTGCCAGCCCGTCGCGCCGACCCACCAGCCCGGTGTCGGCGACGTAAACGGCATCAAAGTCGGCAGGGCCAGCGGCGGGAGCGGTTTTCACTTGAAACACATTGCTCCAGACGTTGCCATAGAAGTCGCCTTTGAGACGGTATTCATAGGTGGTGTTGGGGGTGAGGTCGGCGATCGTCACCTCGTGCAGGCTGCCATTGGGGGTGGCCCGCCGAATCATGCCGATCTCCTGCCGCCATTGGGTTTCGCCCTGCCGTCGATACTCGATGAGGGAGGCGGTGTTGGGGCGGTGGGTGTGCCACAGGACGGTGAAGCTGCGGGCCGGATCCGTCACCCATGACAGATGCACCTGGTCGGGCGGTCGTCCCATATAGGCTCGGTAGGCTCCATAGGCCGCTCTAAAACTCCCAAATAGCAGCACCACCGCCAGACAGAGCACTCCAATCCAGAGGAACCTGGCCCGCCACCACCGGGGTCGCAGAGGCGGGAATAGACGCTTAGACGGACTAGAGGTCGGCTTCATCAATGCAGAGCACCAAAAAGTGGACGGGTTGATAGAAGTTAGCCTGCTCCAGTGTTGGCCATGATTCGAGCATTGGCGATCGCCTCTATCGGTTTACCATCAAAATGCTCTGGAACAGGCACATCCAGCAGCCGCAGGATGGTCGGCCCTAAATCGATAGCCTGACCCTGGGGAATGCTGCTACCGGGGGCGATTCCTGGCCCTTTCGCCATAACGAACCCGGTCGGGCGATGGCTACCCGGTCGAGCATGGGGCAAGGGGCCGATGCGCCCAAAGCGGGAGCTGTCTGCCACATCAATTGGATTGTGTTTATCCCATAAAATTACCAAATCTGGCCCCGGCAGGCGATCCCGATCCTGATCTTCGGTGGGGTATCGCCGCGTCCGCACCACCTCCGCAACAACAGGCTGTCCCGTACGAGCATCCCGCAAATCGTACAAGAGTTGGGTTAACTCATCACACAAACCGTCATAGTCTTCTGGCGAAACGATTCCTGTCTGTTCACGCCCCGCCAGGTTGATGCGGATGTGTCCATCGGCAAACGACGGTAGCGCAAAGGCTTTCATCTGGGGCCAAAATGGGCTGTACCACATGGTTGGCATCCAGCCTGGCTCTACCCCCTCCCGCATGAGTCGCCAGGGCGCGATCAGGCCATTGTGCTCGGTGGGCAGGTAGCGCTTTGGCAACCACTGCCGAACAAAGCGCTTTACGGGATTGGGTTCATGGGTGTGCATCCAGACTTGCCCTGGCCACGAGCTACGCACGGTTTTGGTGATGACGGGCGGCGGGGGCGTTCCTGGTGTCCCCGCTGCCAGGCCAACTTTGCCTGGGAAGTTGTACCGGTAGAGCAGCTCTGGCAAAATAGCCATGCTCAGCAGATCGGTCGTGTTGGTATTCATGCCGTGGACGGCAAAGCAGAGCACGTAGGCATCTGCGGGGGCCGTCGCGAGAAGCTCGCCAATGGCCTGATCCACTGCCTGATAGGTTTCCAGCATGGGATCATGGTCGGCAGCAAACCTGGATTTGTAGGCGCTGTAGACGGGGTGATCGACCTGACTGAGATGCCACAGGTCGTGACCAGCGCTGTGGGTTTCGGGGAAAGTCATTAAAAATAGATCCCAGTCTTCTTGCTGGAGGAAGTCCTGGCTAATGCGGCAGCGAGTGTTCACGCTCGTTTTCAAGGCTGCCTGCAGCCAGTTAGCATAGGTCTTGTCGCTCCAGTGGCCGTGGTCGTTATCCAGGACTTCGTTACGTCCGTAGCGGGCGATCAGGTCGGGCAGCGCTTGTTCAGGCAGGGAATGGCTGGGCGTGAAGGGGAAGTGGCCACCCCATCCGAGGATTTGGACGCCATTGACCCGCTCAGACAGACCGGTCGCTGGCAGATCGAAGGCGACTACGCGCCGCTTTTCTCCTAAAAATGCATAGAAGGGCGGGTATTCTTTAAAGTCACAGCCAATTTTGAGTTCGTCGCGGCTGATCCGGTAGCTTTCGGGATAGAACTTTGACGTGTCCCAAAACCCTGTTTTGTCGGGTAGACAGCTTGTCCAGGTCATCGTCCACAGCCGCTCGGTTGAGCAGGTTTCTACGGGTTGTTCGGCGTGGTTGACCGTGTTGCGGATCTCCCCATATCCACCCTGTTGCCGGAGCTTTTCGAGGTAGGGTAGATGCCCCTCCGCTATCCACCGCTCCAGCAATTGCGGGTCGGCTGAATCTAATCCGATCGCAATTACGGTGTTTCTCATGCTCTTTACTCCTGTTATCCAGTGACCGATACACCTGTTGCTGCAATTTGGCACAGTGGCTTTACCTGACCATCCTGGACCGCCAGCATCGCTTTTCTAGGCAATTATGACAGGCTTGTCCAGATAACTTGATATTGTTATGGTGAGGCTCGCCGCTGTTTCTTAAAGCTTTTTTGAAGCATTGGGTAAAACTGCTGCTCTAATCGCCCCGGTTGAGTTATCCCTGGGAATGCTCCACAGGCCCCAACGCCGGTTTTCTTTCTACGCCCAGTTGTCGCTGCGCTTCGCCGTCCATCAGTTCCAGGATGAAGACAACCGTTGCTGCCAGACAGATGCCCAACAGCACGCCAACCAGGATGGTGATCGTTTGCTGATCGGTTTGGGGTTGATGGGGGACTTCTGCGGCCTCAATAATGCGGGCATTGCCTTCCACCTGATTCTCGGCGACCCGCAGTTCCTGCAGCCGTTGCAATAGCGTCTGGTAGTTAAGGCGGGCGACCTCCAGCTTACGCTGGAGTTGGGCCTGCTGCTGTTCTAACCGGGGCAGCACATCGCTGCGGGAGCGGTAGGCAGCCTGTGCCCCATTGAGCGCCGCCAGGCGGCTCGCCAAACTTTGCCGGGACACCTCCGATGCTAAATACTCAGCGATCAGCCCCTGGCGTGTTTGCCCAGTTTGAATGTAGCTCGATGGCACCCCTGTCTGTCTACCTGCCACACGGGCAACTTCTTCGCGCAGAAGGCTCCGCAACGATTCGACCTCACCCTGGGCGGTGATCACATCAGGGCTTTCGTCGGTGTAGAACCCCCGCTGGCTGGCGAGCGATCGCTCAGCGGCCTGTAAATCCTGAAGAACCCCCTGCACCCCCGGCGATTGGCTCAAATCGCTGACCACCAGCGCCTCATCGACCCCTAATCCCAACTGTTGCTGCAATTCCTCGACCCGCGTTGTCGCTTCCTGTAGGGCGGCCTGGGTACTGAGAATCTGGGTATCTAAATCCTGCATCACCCGTACGACGGATTCTGCTTCCTGTTCAATGGCCACCACGCGGTTGGCTTCTTTAAAGTTCCGTAGCGCCCCCTCCGACTCCTGGACAAATGACTCTGCCTGGGGCAACTGGCTTTCGATCAGCTCCCGCGCCTGGGAAGCTTTGGCGCGGTTATCGATTACGTTGGCTTCGATGTAGGCCTCAGCGAGGGTGTTGACAATTGCTGCCGCCTCCTCAGGATCTCCCGCCTCATAGCTGACCTTCAAGACATCCGCACCCCCGAGGATTTCTACCTGCAGGTGGCGGCGAATGCTACCTGCGCCCCTGGGGGTGCCGTCCGGGCCGGTGAGACCCAACTCTTCTACCACCTGCTCCAGCAGGGGGCGCGAAGTCATGACCTCAATTTCGGTGACCAGTGGGTTCTGGGTGCGTACCAGGGGGTCAAACTCAGCGACGCCCTCGCCCACCCCCGTCAGCGTTGCCGTCCGGTCGGTGCGAAATAAGAGCTTGGCGCTTGCCAGGTAGCGGTCTTCGGCCAGGGTTGCTGCTACCCCGGCGATCGCCACCGTTGCCACAAACACCCCCACAGCCAACAGCCAGCGCCGCCGCACGATGCCAACAACGCCCCCCAATTCCATGTCTAGCCCCGCTCGGCTTGCCGCTTCTTTGTCCATGCCTGCTCTCTTCTCTCTTAACTGAAGTCAGTAGTTAAACAAAATTATTTTCCTGGGGGTATGCGGCCCTGCTGGGGGCGCACACCCCTGAGGTGTAATTAATTGCGCTTGAGCACTTAAGTGAAAGCTCTGGTTAAAGATAATTTTGATTAATCGCTACTCAGCCCCCTGCTCATCGTTGCCGCGCCGCTCGTCTCGTCGGTCTTCTTCATCGTCATCGTTATCCACCTCCGGATCATCGTCTTCGGTGATTTCGTCGATGATATCGACAATTCTGAACACATTCAGGAAGCTGGCAAACGGAGAGAACGCCGTGCCAATGGTATCAGTCACCCGGGACAGGGTCGATCGCCCCACCAGGATGGCATCGTTATTGCGCAGGGCCGGGTTGGTCTCGTCGTTGACGCCCTCGTCGTAGTCCACCCGAATGCGCCGTTCGGTGACGCTGCCGTTGGGGTTGAGCCGTACCAGGGTGACCCGACGGCTGGCCTCGGCGGTTGGCCCACCCGCCGCCAGCAGGGCCTGGTTGAGGGTGGTGTTGGGGGTCAGCTCAATCAGACCTGGATTGTTAACCTGGCCGGCCACGTAAATGTTAATCGTATCGGGGGAAAAGTTGGCGGTGGCAATGGTGAGGGCATCGCCGGGGGATAGCTCAGTTGCTTCAGGCACCACGATGGAGTCGCCATCGCGCAGGGGCAGATCCTGGCTGAGATCGCCCGCCTGGATGAGCTGCCACAGATCTACCTGAATCCACTCCCCCTGGGTGGGGTTTTGCGGATTGGGGCGATAGACCTGAATATCGCGAATATTGGCGGTTTCGGTAATGCCCCCTGCGGTTTGAATGGCCCAGGTTACCGTGGGCACCGTGGGTGAACTGGCTCCCTCGCGGGGTTGGGGATCAATGACCAGCGGGTAGGAACCCGGACGCCGTACTTCGCCAGCGATCGCCACCTGGAGCGATCGCGCCCGCTGCAAATCAAAGGTTACTGACGGCACTCGAATGTAGCGCCCATACAGCGTCTCTACTTCGGTGGCTAGCTCTGCCAGGGTTTTGCCCTCGGCGTAGACCGTCCCGATCAGCGGCAGGTTAACCGTACCATCGGCCAGCACGTCATACTCGCGGCTGTAGTCGGGCAGGTTAAACACATTCATATAGACGCGATCGCCACCGCCCAGGGTATACAGGTCTTCATAGGCGGGCGCAGGGGCACCCAGGTCAGTGGTCACCGGCCCTGGGTTGATCCCCGGTCGGTTGTCAAAAGCTTCTTGGGCCAGACTGGGCGTCTGCGCCATCAGTGAAAACACCCCTGTCAGGGTCGCTATGAGTACCCGCTTCGTCATATTTTGGTTAATACCTGAAATCTGTTTGGACTCGCTGGGACGATCCATCGCGTAGCGATGCCAAATGGTTGACCCAACGCAGCACACACCAATACCAATATGGTCGACCGCCCTTGGAACCTGTTCGTTCCCGCAACTCTGGATTTGTTATGGATCTTGACTGGCGTTTTGACGGATATAGGTTCCACGGACCATCGCCAAGGTTGCACCCTGTTCCCAGGCATTTTCACGGTTACGTTTCCCACAAACATATCTACCATAAATTGACCCAACTTCATGCGGCTTTTTGAACCTATCCAAAACCGTTAGGGGCTGCGAATTCCCAAAACCCTGGTGAGTTTTTGGCTAGGGACTGAGCGGCTGTTGCTAATTTGCTGTCCGTGGAGATATCTAGGTGAAGATGCTGAGAAAGTGAGAATGATGAAGCCAGTGGCATCGTAGTTTAACTGATCCTATTCTGAAAATTTCAAGGTTTACAAGCATCATTACCGCAACTTTGCATTTTGAGAAAACCGGATTTACTCCTGCCCAGATGACCCCTCAAACAACAAAACGATTGGCAAAGCCTGCATTCTGATCTAATCCCTACCGTAACAAGCGCCCATTTGAATTCTGGCCACAGCAGGAAAATTCAAAGGGATTTCAAAAAGATTGCAAAAGGCGGGATGTTCCTTTTGCTGAGTAAATTTCCCAGAAACGCGTCCGGTTTGCCGCCCGGATTTCTGCTAAATGGGATAGACCTATGACGTGGAGTTAAGAACCATGACACTGCAGCGCCAGCTTGAGCACCGTCTGAGTGAGCTAAAAAGCGAGTATGAGTCGGGCCGTAAGTTTCTCTCCGAGCTAGAGGCCAAGCAGGCCAGCGTCAACGAAACGCTGCTGCGGATTGCCGGGGCGATCCAGGTGCTCGAAGAGGAGTTGGGAAAAGCTAACGATTTGCCCAAGTATTCGGAAGGTCAAGAGCTTGGGGTAGATACGGCCCCTCGCCCCTTTGCCCCACTGGACGGAGCAATGATCTAACAGTTGCGGCTGGTTAGGGGTTGGCGGCGATCGCCCCCTGAATGCATGGCGATCGCCGCCCCGGCAAATGGGCGATCGCTACTCGGTCATCTCCCGAATAATCCGCGCCGGATTCCCAGCCACCAGCGTATTCTTGGGCACGTCTTTGGTGACCACCGCATGGGCCGCCACGATCGCATTATCGCCAATGGTCACCCCTTTGAGAATGAGAGCATTCATGCCCACCCAGACATTATTGCCGATGGTTACCGGGGCGCTTTCTGGCGGTTGTCGCCGCTTCTGGATGTCAATGGTAATGCGGTGGGAGTCGTTGTCCATAATTTTTGACCCCGGCGCAAACATGCAGTAGTCCCCAATGGTGACGGTGGTGCGGCAGTGAATCACGGTGCCGCTCAGGTGGGAGTGGTCGCCCACGGCAATCACCGAGTCTTGGCAGTGGGTATACAGGCAGGTACGGTGGATGGATCCACTCCGAAAAGACCGCAGGCTCACCCAATCTCCCAGGGTAATGGTGCCCACATTTTTGATATAGACGCTGTTACCCCGCAGGTGCCTGCCGTACTCAACGCCGTGCAGCCGCAGCTTGAGGATAAGAAAAACCAAATCTGGAACTTTAAGAGCTGCCTGGACGCCCTTCTGGATACCCATACCCCGATCCTTACGTCGCTTGACCGTTACGTGTGGTAGCTGGTGATGCCTGACCTCAATAGAAGATGCCCCTTGGAAACGGCAATCAATTACGATTCCCTGAAGCCCGGAAGTAGTGCCACTGAAAAGTGAGGGAGCCAAGGATGCCCCGCCCTTGAATTCCTGACATTACCAGATGAATACCATCCAGGAGCTGGCAGTAGGCCATCTGCCAGCGGGGTACCCGCACCGGGTCACCGGCGTAGCTGACTTCGTAGTTGCCTGCCCGGAGGACATGTCCGGCGATCGCCTCAATCCGCTGCACCAGTCGGGGAGCCATGCGGGTGCGATATTTGTGGGTGTTGTCTTGCTTAACGGAGGTATAGCCTTTGGCGTCGCCCCGTCCTTCCGTGAGGCGGGCGTTTTGCTCCATGCTGGCTTCAAACTCCACGTTGAGAAATTCACAGCACTGCCGGAGCACCGTCTCCGTCTGTTCCAGCAGATCTTCGTAGTGAACCTCCAGGTAATCATCGGCAAAGGCGACGGCATCCTGGCGGGCCTTGGTTACCCCATCTACCCAGCGCTGGGCTGCCCGCACGGGGTGTTTTCCCCAGGCCTTCTGGCAGGAGAGGCAATAGTCTCGCACGTCACGAATAATATGGATAAATCGCGCCTGGGGATAAAGCTGCTTTAGCAGGCCCAGATGGCCGATGTAGGAGGGCGACTTATCGCCCCAGATCAGACCAGACCCCCATTCGACCCCGGTTTTGTGGCGAATTAAGGCTTCAAACACCCCCGCTGGTGAAAAGTCGCGGCAGCGGCTGAACCACTCTTCTTGAGAAATGATGGCACTTCCCGCTTTGATGTGAATGAAATAGGGAAGCTGGATCGCATCCTGGTAAAACCGCTGAAAATTTTTGGGCTGAGACAGATCGCCATAGTCAGACCAGCGCCGCACCCAGTAGGGCAAAAACTCGGTTTCGACCATGGGGATGCGAATTTGGGAATGGCCATTGAGCAACCCCCGCAGTAGCTTGGTGCCAGACCGGGGCATGCCAATGAGAAACACAGGGCCAGAAAATACGAGATTTTCACAGGATGACGTAGCAAATGGCTCAGCGACCATATGGGGTTGATGCTCCGTTAAAAATTCCATGTTTAGCTAATCCACCGCCTCCATCTGGCTGGCCAGAGGAGTTAGGGACTTAATCGGTTGAATGGCTCGCGTGTAGGCTTGCAAAAGTTTGGGAATCTGGTGTCGCCACTCCAGTTCTTCCACCATGCGCCGCTGCCCTTCGGCGGCCATCTGCGATCGCAGGTCTGGATCGGCCAGCAGGGTAGCGATCTGCTCAGCAAAGTCAACGGCATTGTTGGGTTCGGCATAAAGGGACGCCCCCGCCGCCGACCGCCTGCCTTCTAGCAAATCGAACTGCACAATAGGCTTGCCCAGGGCCATATACTCCATGATTTTGTTCATGGTTGAGAAGTCGTTGAGGGCATTTTTGCGGTCTGGGTTGACACACACATCGCAACTGGAGAGCCGCGCCAGCAGCTCTTCGTTGGAAACCCGTCCGGTAAACTCCACGTACGC
Source organism: Synechococcales cyanobacterium (assembly GCA_035285585.1). Classification (GTDB taxonomy): domain Bacteria; phylum Cyanobacteriota; class Cyanobacteriia; order CAKZMO01; family CAKZMO01; genus JAYKGU01. The sequence continues at coordinate 24,633 of JAYKGU010000294.1, read as the reverse complement.
ATCGACGCCCAAATCTTGGGCCATTTGCCGCAGGGTAGCCAGCATGGGACCGCTGCCCACCAGGACAAACTGAATATCCCGCCGCTGTTGGTCATACACCAGGTAACGGGCGGCCTGTAGCAGATACTCGATGCCCTCCTGCTCGCCCATGACCCCCACATAGCCCACCAGATAGGTGCGATCGCGACGATACTCAGGGTTGGGAGAGACGGGGCGAAAACGGGAGAGATCGGGTCCGCTGCGCACCACAAATACTTCCTCTGGCTTTTTCCCGCCCCGCTTGAGGGCCACATCCCGGTAGGACTGGTTGGTGGAAATCACCACATCCGCCGTCGCAAAGGTCAGCCGCTCTGACCAGCGCAGCCCGTGGTAGAAGATATCCTGGCGGCCATACTTTGCTTCATACAGTTCAGGATTCAGGTCATGGTGGTCAAAAATCACCCGCACGCCTTTGAACAGCTTGAACCAGGCGGCCACCGTAAACAGCAGATCGGGGGGGTTACAGATGTGGATGACGTCAAACCCCTGCTCGCGCCAGACCTTGTGGGCCAGACGAAACTCCCAGCCAAGGGCAGCAGAGTATTCCCGCAGATATCCCCCCACCGAACTCACCTCAGGCGGGAGCGGATGGCGGTAGATGTGTACTCCCTCAATTTCTTCATACGGCTGATCATAGGTATCGTCCATGCAGGAAATCACCGAGACGTGATAGCCCGCCTTCTTTAAGGACGTCGCCTCCATCCAAACTCGACGGTCGAATGGAACGGGTAGATTTTCAACCATGATCAGGACTTTACCAAGTGATGCCATAACGCTCTATATCCTCGACTGGTTCGGTGAATACGCCTGCTAGATCTAAAATTCGGGTTCCCTTAGGGACATTACGCAATAGTTGTTGAATTTCTGAAGTCGCGTGCGTGACAATGACTAGCTCTGCCTCAGCGATCGCCGTTTCCGGCTCTGCCACCAGTAGAGCTTCAAAGTGAGGGATGTTCCGCTGGATATAAGCCAGGTTAGTCCCCACTAACCACGCCTGGTGAACGGCTTTGTCATAAATCTTGACTTCACAGCCTTCCCCAATGAGTCGTTTAATCAGGAGCACCGCCGGGCTTTCCCGCAAATCGTCAGTTTTGGGTTTAAAGGCCAGCCCCAAAACCGTAATCCGCCGCACCCCCAGCCGCATCACCTCCTGTACTGAGACCTCAATCTGCAGTTGATTGGTGAGCGGCAGCGCGCTCAACATCGGCACCGGAATGTCCATACGACGGGCACAGGCCAGTAGGGCGCTGACGTCTTTGGGCAGGCACGACCCCCCGTAGGCGAAGCCAGGTCGCAGGTAAGTGGGTGAAATGTTGAGCTTGGTGTCTTGCACGATCAGGTTCATTACATCGCGGCCATCCAGACCAAACCCCTTGGCAATTCGCCCAACTTCATTGGCGAAGGAAACCTTAGTGGCATGCCAGGTGTTAGCGACGTACTTGACCATCTCGGCAACGGCAGGCGGAGTGACAATAATGGGCGCGTCTACAGCCGCATACATCTGCCGTACAGCCTGTTCGGCAGTGGGATCGGTGGTGCCAATGATTGTGTAGGGCGGCTGATCATAGTCGCCAATGGCGCTGCCTTCTCGCAAAAACTCGGGGTTGAAGGCGAGGGATACCGAGTCTACACGGGCTGTCTCTCGAAATAGTTGCGCACACTGCTCCAATGTCCCCGGTGGTACCGTGCTGCGGAGCACGACAACATGGGGGTCAGGCTTGCGATAAACAGCGGCCCCTATCTCCTTGCAGACGCCAAAAACGTAACTAAGTTCCGGCTCGCCCCGGTCGGTGGCGGGGGTGCCCACGCTTATCAGAGAAACTTCCGTCGCCAAAACCGCCTCATCCGCCTCTGTTGTGGCGCGGATCCGGCCCGCATTTACTCCGTCCGTCAGCAGGTGGTCTAGCCCAGGCTCAACAATGGGGGATTTGCCGCTGTTGACCAGGGCCACCTTATCGGCGTTGATATCTACCCCAATCACCTCGTGGCCATCCCGTGCCAGACAGGCTGCCGTGACCACGCCAACATATCCCAGACCGAAAATACTGATTTTCATGACACCACCTCTATCTGATTCTTAAAAGTTATCGGTGTGGGGGCCTTTAGGCTGCCGATTAAGGTAGGAGCAGGTTCTTTAAGGTTGAACCCAGGAGCATACCAACCCGCATCGGATTGCTGCTCGACGATGCGCCAATTGAGCTGAGGGTCTAAGTCAAGGCTGAGCTGGCCCGTCTGCCAGGTCACTTGCCCCCGCTGATCCTCTAACGTTACAGCACATCCCGGCGCAAAATGTAGCCGCCATTCTACACGGTGGGTACCGCCGCCCCGTAAGTTGTCCAGAATGGACAGGTGGCGATCGCGCAGACAGAGCTGCCGCTGATGCACCACAGCTTCGGGTAAACGGCAATAGCCATCGTGTTCAGCCACCAGTTCCCCGCCCGTTGGGGTTGTCTCCCACCGCTGCACCACCGTGGCGGCCTTGCGCATCCAGAGAAAAGCGCCGCCCGACTCAGACTGGTCTTCATCATCAACAGCCAGTGTGTTGTGGGCTTTGGTGCCCTTAAAATAGGCCCGCCAGTGCGGCTCAGAGTGGTAAACGTAGGTGCCCGGATCGACGATCACCGGCACGCCGCCCACGCTCAGGCTAAAGGACAGGGCATCGGCGTGGCCGTGGGCGGCGATGGAGAGGAACCCCAGGGGGCCAGCATCAGCCAGGCAGAACACCTCATCGGCCTGCCCCCGCCGGGAGGCCAGCACATACAGCCCCGCATCTTCAAAGCCAATGGAGGCAGAGGATGCGGGCGGCGACCCTGCTGCCGATGGTGGGGCGGATGGGGCACCGGGTGGGTGGGGGGTCGAATCGTCTAGATGATTGACTAGATGATTGATTGGACGACTGGTGGATGCAGGGTTTAGCTGCCCATCCTTCGTGCCCTCCGGGTAAACCAGCGCTGCCGCGAGCTGCCCTGAATCTCCGGGCGGAAGCGGCACCTGAGCCGCCAGCCAGCTCTGCCCCACCCGCAGCAGCCAGTCGAGCCGTGAAGCCTGCATGGGGCGCAGAACCAGCACTTTGCCATCGTCGCTGTCGCCGTAGGTGGGTAAATTCCCGCCCACGTCCAGCAGGGCGGGGAGCACGTCCAGCATCCGCTTCACCCACATCTGGTAGGAGGCCGACAGCGGACAGCCCCAGCGCTCGGCCTCCAAACCCGCTAGCACAAAGAACTCCAGGGCAAAAATTTGATAGGAGAAAGCCTGCTCCCGGTTTAACCCACTGGGGTAGGTCTGGCGCGCCACCTCCCGCTCCAAAATCCCCGATGCGAGCGTCTGCCACTGGCGAGAGGTGGCAAAGACGGGCCAGGCCAGGGCAGCGATCAGCAGGCCCGCCATTTCGCCCACCAGGTGATTGTTGGCCGATGAGCCGTGGGAATAGTGCTGCGTCAACAGCCACTGGTGCCAGTAGATGGAGGGCCAGAGCAGCCCCGCCGCACCAAACAGGCGATCGCCACTGGCACTTCCCCGCAGCAGGCGCTCAATCCATACCCAGCTAATCAGCCGGATGCCCACCTCCAGGGAGCTGGTCCAGTTGATGCCCAGGGGCACGGGATTCTGGTCAATCCACTGCTGAATCTGGGTTTCAACGGCGCTGGCGTAGCGCTCATCGCCACTGAGGGCGTAGGCCAGGGCCAGGATAGTGAGGTGATGCTGTCGATTCTTTTCCCAAATGTTGCGAAAGTTTCCTGCGACTTTGGGGTCGCGGTAGTCTAAATCTGGCCCAAAGATGAGCGGCGCACGTACCCCTGTCTGAGGATCTCGATGCCAATCAAACGGGGCTTCGTGAAAGTGGAGATTCAGCAGGCAGTAGTTTCCCTGGAGATAACCTTCTGCTTCTGCCAGCACGCCTTTGGCCTCAGGGCTATTGCTGGAGAGGGACGGTAGCCGCCAGCGATCGCGCTCTGTCAGCCACTGGCTCAGGTCGGGTTGGGGCGCAACCCAGCGATCGCGCTGCCGCCACTGCCGCTTTTTCACAGCAAAGTCGACCCGCGCCATCACCTCAGGCACCGACATTGCTCGCATCCGATGCCAGTACCACTTTAATTTGCTGGATGAAAGACTCGCTTGCATGACCTGTTCGGCTAAACTTGCTTGACTAAATTCGCTTATTTTGCATCTGAGCTGATGCGTGAAGTTCGCTCGGCTAGAAAGCTGCCTTCGGGGGAGATTTGCGGGAGCACTTGATCAAGCTGGGGGCCTTAAAGCCCTTGCAACTGCGGTGCGATCGCCTCAGTCCTCCCCCGCCGGAATTGGCTTCACCCCTGGGGTGACCGGCCAGGACTGACCGGCACCGTCATAAACTTGCCGGAGAACCTTTGTGTAGTTGCGAATGTCTAGAGGGGTGACCCGTGCTCGCGCCTGCGCTCCCAACTGCTGGCGGTAGGGCGGATTTTCAATGAGCGATCGCATCGCCGCCGCCAGCCCCGCCACATCCCCAGGGGTAACCAGCAGCCCATCGACCGCGTCAGTCACCACTTCTGGGATGCCACCTACAGGGGTGGTAATCACGGCCAGCCCCCAGCCCATCGCCTCCAGCAGGGACATGGGCAACCCCTCATTGCTGGAGGGCAGTACAAACACATGGGCATCAGCCAGCAGGGCATCCCGCTGCTCAGGGCTGACCCAGTCCATCACACAAACCTGTGACTCGACGCCCAGGGTGGCCACCAGTTGCCGGGCCGCCTCAACCTCCCCATCCCCCGCCAGTGTCAGGTGAATGGGTTGGGAAGCAGTGGCCTGAACCTGGGCAAAGGCGCGAATCAAAGCGTAGGCTCCTTTCCGCTCGCCAATGCGGCCCAGGAAAACAAAGCGAACCCCGTTCTGATCAGTGCGGTCGGGCACCTGGGGGGGTAGCTCGACCGGATTGGGTAAAACGACAATCTGGTGGGCTTCCAGGTGCAGTGCATCCTGGTAAAAGGTACGCCAGCTTTCGGAAAGGGCGATGAAGCGATCGCACCGACGAAACAACCAGCCAACCCCTTCTTGCAGCAAAACTGGCAAAGACTGGAAAAAACTGCGGAATTCGCTCCCGTGGGCATGCAAAATGCACGGCTTACCCCACAGCAGCACCAGCATCATTAATATGGATTTTCGCAGGGTGCTGCCCCGCTTGGAAAAATGGATATGGACGAGGTCTATCCTTCCTCCTATCAAGTGTTGCAGGAGACGATAAAGGGCGATGGCGAAAACCTGCAATTTCCGCACCGCCGGTCCGTCTTCCAGGGTGGATATGTGAACATACTCAACCCCAGTCGGCGGATAGGCTACCAGAAGGCGTTCTACGGATGAAATCCCCCCCATCACCTGCAGTCCCGGCCCCAGCATCAACACCCTCTGCAACCCGCAAGCGTCATCTCTCATGGCAAACATATCGTTATCAAGCAATTGGTGGCGATAAAAATGCGCCTTTGACAACGTCTCCGTGTAGATACCCAGCTATCCTCCCACCTTGCCGGTTCCCTGTCAGTAGTTCCGCTGCCCCTTTACTCTCTTTATATGATTACTTCAAGACCTCTTTATACTTCCTTTACATATTTATAGATAAACTCCAGGTCGATAAAAATACTGGCAAGGATTAATGAAGAAGGTATAAAGTCGTATAAAGAAATCCCTTGTCTATGGATAAGCACGGAACTGAGCCTGTAAGCTCATCGGGAAAAATACCTGGCTGTTTTGCGCCGCCAGTCCGTTGGGCAAGATTTAAAGGGGCGGTTAAGTGTATTACTGGAAGCCGGATTAAATCTAGCCTTAGAATATTCCGGTATCTTGACAAAGGGAAGCTCATTTGTATAGCGTTTTGCCCGCTGGTAAAGTGTACGGAGTGGTGAAACGTGAGCCATTAGCTCCAAATCCGCCCCTCGCGCCGCTAAAAATCGCTATAAATTGAAATAAAACTTATATGGTTTGGCGGTTTTGCGGACGCTGTCGCCCACAAAACCATTCAGAACCCCAGGACGCCGCACCCAGTGCGTCAGTCCTATGAAAATTGCTATAAATTATTGTCTTGAAGTTATGGAGGTGGAACTGATGAGTATGTTTACCGGTTTGGAAGGGCATGAGACGACTGGCAACCTGGGCATTGCCGTCATTGCTGGCGTGGGGGGCACCATTACCTTTCAGAATTTCCAGACAGATGCCGACAGCTCGGATTTGCAGGCCTATTTGACCATCAACGGGGATCTTTCTAAGCGGACGGTTGATCTGGGACCATTGCCACAAACGAGTGGTTCCTTTAATCTGTCCTTTCCCGAAGGAACCGATATGAGTCTTTTTAATGTTTTGGTCGTGCGGGCAGGTGATGCCAGTATCGGTGAGGCACGGATTTCCTGATAATTGACGCTCTCCACCTGCATCTGCGGGATCAGGTGGAGATTTCTGGTTCATCGACTCTTGACTAGATTGAGTTGCCCCAATCTCAATAAGTAGGTGGTCATAAGCAAACGTAGCTATGGTGGGGTGCGCCCTCCGGCGGGGCGCACCTCCTGGCTTTTATTTATAGCCATGTCCTTATCAAGTTAACGCCCTGGGAAATAGGCCCTCAGGCTTGATGTGTGCTGCCAAATAAGTCAGAGGATAGATACATCTAGACAGTTTTATTGATTAGTATCGTGACGAGACAAAGTAGTAGAAAAAGCGGCTAGTTTTGGTTGGTTTGAGGTAATTAATACCATGGCGTTAATGAACGCTGGTAATCAGGCGATCGCCCACAAACCCCAGTGAGTCGGTTGTGCAGTCTGCTTTTTAGGAAAAGACTCCTGCGGTTGAGCTGTGGGCGGCGATGGTTACCCATGTTACTCCCGACGGTGGCAAAACCATCGGGTGATTTGCCATTGAAGCGGGTGCGCTAAAGCTACCTGAAACGTGTTTGAGGTCGTTTTCTAATCAGCTTGCTTATTGCTGGCAATCGGCGATGCCTGGCTATGGATCGAACCCTCACCACCAATTGCTTTTTCTTCTAATGCAATATAGTTCATTGAGGATTTACAGTTATGCAAACGCTAAATTACTTCCTGCAAAAAAGAATGCAAGTAGGGGCGATCGCCCTTACCCTTACAGCAGCTTTCCTGGGTGCTTGCAATGGCTACGAGGAACCAGTTGCCGAAGAGCCTGCTAGCCCCGACGTGGCCGTCGAAGAGTCGGTCGAGGAACCCGCAGAAGTGGCTGAAGCTTACAACGTACAGTTGGGCGAATTGACTGGAAACGTTGAAGATTACCTGGGCCAGACTGTTTCGGTGCGAGGTGAGGCCGAGGCAGCAATCGGCGAAAGCGCCTTTTTGCTCCAGGATGATCAGCTTTTTGGTGGTGAAGAGGTAATCGTGTTCAACGCCTCCGGTGAGCCATTCCTGCTACCTGAAGATGAACCAACGGACGAGGTGCAGGTAACGGGAGAGGTTCGAGAGCTGGTGTTTGCCGAGTTTGAGGAAGAATTCGGGATAGATTTGGAGGACGATCTCTATGTTGAGTATGAAGATCGGCCTGCGATCGTAGCCCAGTCCATTGCCTTTGCCCCTGACCCTGAGGAAATTAGCGAAGATCCTGAAGCTTACTATGGACGCACCATTGCTGTAACGGGTGAGATTGGTGAGGTGCTTGCTGGGAATACCTTCACCATCCAGGAAGAGCAACTGCTGGGGGGTGAGGAAGTACTGGTTGTTGGCCTGATGCCTGAACTGGCGCTCGACGAAAATGAAGAAGTGGTCATCACCGGCACCCTTCGCCCCTATGTTTCGGCAGACTTTGATCGGGACTATGACCTGACCTGGGACCTGGATTTCCAGGAGCAAATTGAGGCGGAATATACCGAAGAGCCTGTGCTGGTTGCAGATGAAGTTTATCCATCAGCGCAGTAGGTACTGCCACCCTTCTGCTTGAGGGGTATTAACTTAAGGTGGAAAACTGGGGGAGCGTCTCGTTGAGATGTTCCCCCAGTTTGTTTTCTGACCTCCAGTTTAGGGAACTTAAGAGATAAAAAAAGGTGGGCCACGCCCACCTTTAATCATTCAAACCTAGTTAGCAATCCAAACCGGTAAAACCCAAGGAGATTTCCAGGAAAAATTTTACCCTTGGTTGAACGGTTGGTAGGGGCAAATGTCCATTTGCTCCTGCGTCGTCCGGTAGGATCATTCCCAGAAATCTCCCAACCTTAGCGGATATCCCGCCGATTTTCCTTGATGATGACTTCCGGCTCCCCATCATTGTCCAGGTCGCGGGTGTCGGTCACCATGGTTTTGTCGGTGGCTTCCACACGGCGGGTTTCAACGCGCTTGCCCGTGGTCACTGGAGTTGTGGTTTCAGTGGCTCCACGACGACCACCGACGGGATAGACATCAAAGTCTTCTACGTTGCGATCGCGCATGATCGAGCTAATCCGCTCAATTTCTTCATCCGTGCCGCTCACCATTACCAGGTAGTTGCCAGCTTTGATCCGGTCTTCGTAGACTTTGGCTCGCTCTTCAGGAATGCCCATACCCACCAGGGCACCAATGATACCGCCCGTTGCCGCGCCAATACCGGCACCGGCAAGGGTGGAAGCAATGGCGGAGATTTCGGCTCCGGCTGCCAGAACGGGGCCAATGCCAGGAACGGCCAGCAGACCCACGCCCACGAGAAAGCCACCAACGCCACCCAGGACAGTACCTGCGGTTGCGCCTGCGCCTGCGCCTTCGCGGGCTTCATTTCCCTCGGTTTCGGTGATTTCGTCAGCCCCTTCAATACCTTTTACATCACGGGCCAGCAGGGAAACTCGATCCATGGGAAAGTTATCGGACTTGAGGGCGCGGATGAAGTCTTCGACGTCGTCCTGGGATCTGAAAACCCCCACAGCCCGCTTGGTGACATGAACGTCATGCTCGCGGATTTCTTCGTTTCTGCGAATATTGCGGTCGTTAGCCATGTTTTTTCCTCTGTGAAATTTGCTCAGTTAAGCAGTTAAGCAAAATTATTTTCCTGGGGGTGTGCCCCCCAGAAAATGTATTCAAAATTGCTCAAGCACTTAAACTGCTTTCTTTCAGCGTCAGCGACTTTCGCTGACCTAACTTTTAGCTGTTGGTTGGAACACTAGTCATCCAGTGCGGATGGGTAAACCTCGTCGGCAATGATGACGGGGCGATCGGTGTAGCGGGTTTCAAACTCGTTGATTTCGTTTTCGTCCCACCCCGTGTCATAGCTTTCCTGAATGGAGTTGATATCAAAGGGCTGGGCCACGCCAGTGACGGTGACCATCTCGCCATCGTTGACGTCGCTATCGGGGGACTCCAGGTCTTGGGGCACACCAACCACCAGCAGACCCACATCATCAACCCAACCTTCTTCATAAAGGACAAAGGAGTTGGAGGATAGGATACCACCCACCACCCCTTCAACGGCAATGGGCTGGTCGTAGAAGCGATCGCCACTCTCCGCCAGGTCTTCAGGTCTGGGCGCGGGAGCAAAGGACTCGGCAATGATCACAGGCTGCTGCTCGTATTCGCCATACAGCTCGTCGTTCAGATCAAGGCCAAATTCATTCTCAACGTCAACGATAACAAAGTCCACGACCTCGCCCGTGACCTGCACCGGGATTTCTTCGTCTTCAGGTGTGGGAAAAGGAACGTTGGTGGGATTCAGCACCAGCAAGTTCCCCGCTTCGGACTCAAGGACGACGCCCTGATCGTCCAAAGTGTTGGCAATCGGACTACGGACGGTGACTAGTTCGCCTACGGCAGTTCCATCGCCGCCTTCACCCCCCTCTTCAGTGCCGCCCACCACATCCTCAGCGGTAACATTGTCCTGACCTTCGGATATTTCATTGGGATTTTCGCAGGCGGGTAGCACCAGGGCAACTAACCCCAGGGCGATCGCCCCTAACCGAATTCCCGACTTTCGAAAATTCAAATACTGATTAGTGGTCATTTTTTTCCTCATATCACATTATTGAATTGGCATTTCTAACGGAGAGGCCGCCTTAAAGGCCTTCTTCTTCTTCAAAGACACCTTCTTCTTCTTCAAAGACACCTTCTTCTTCAAAGACACCTTCTTCTTCCTCGTAGATGCCTTCTTCTTCGCCGATGCCCTCTTCACCGATGCCTTCGTTTTCCTCAAGGGGATCGCCACCGATGCCTTCTTCTTCGTAGAGACCACCGCCTTCCTCTTCGTATACCTCTTCTTCGGCTCCAAAGTCACAGGCAGGAAGCATCATCGCCGAGAAAGCAAGGACAACGGCTCCAAACATCTTCAAGCCCGTAGAGCGGTGGAAAAACTGGAAAATACTGCGATCGCGCTTCATGGGAATCCCTCCAAATCAGTTAGATTTATTTTTGCTTCAAAAACAACTTATGCAGAGCAAACCACGCAAAATGGACTGACTGCATCAGCTTCGCCCTGACTGTAGCAACCTATCCCCCGCAACTTTCCCCTGCGTGAGGTAGACATTTTCCGTTCGGGCGCTCTATCTAACGAGTAAAATTGGCGTTGCCGAGTAAGTACAACTGCATTGAAAAACGAAGGTTAGAGAACCGGGGCGCTCCCCCGGTTCTCCAACCTGAATTTAATTGTGCTGACCAACTTAATTGTGCTTGAGCACTGAAATGAGGATTCGGGTTGCCGCTTAAGGGGCTGGATTTTGACCGTTAGCCGTCCCCCGCTTTCGGGAATTTTGAGGGGGTAGCAGTATCAAAATGCCTTGACATGCCTACCTCTTTTCAGCCTGAGTCATTTTTGATTTTGATCGTTGAAGACGATCAGCTTACCCGCATGCTGCTACGCCAATACCTGACCCATGCGGGCTATCAGGTTGCCGAAGCCACTAACGGGGAGGAGTGCCTGGAACTGTATCAACAGGTTCAGCCCCACCTGGTGTTGCTCGACGCCATGATGCCCAAAATGAATGGATTCGACTGCTGCAGCAAGCTGCTGTCGCTACCAGGGGCGGTTCATTCCCCCGTGATTATGATTACGGGACTGGATGACACTGCCTCCGTCGATTGGGCGTTTGATGCGGGTGCCACGGATTATGTGACCAAACCCATCCACTGGCCAATTTTGCGGCGGCGGGTGAGAATTTTGCTGGAGAAGGGATTTTTCTACCGGGAGCTGGAACAGGCCAATCACCAGCTTCGCGAGATGGCGACCACAGATAAGCTCACCAGCCTGGGTAATCGCCGCTATTTTGATGACTGTCTGGAGCGGGAATGGAAAAGCGCCATTCGCTATCGCCACGAACTCTCCCTGATTCTGTGCGACGTCGATCGCTTCAAGCAGTACAACGACTTCTACGGCCATCCGGCGGGGGATATCTGTTTACAGAAGATTGCCGGCATGCTGAGTAAAGCAGCCAAGCGGGCCACCGACGTGGTTGCCAGATACGGCGGTGAGGAATTTGCCCTGCTTTTACCCAACACCGGGTCGGAGGGTGCGATGCGGGTTGCCCATAACCTCCAGGCCGCCATCCGGATGCTGGCCATTCCCCACGCTGGCTCAGCTTCTCACCAGGTTACGGTCAGCCAGGGCATCGCCAGCATTATTCCTACCCCCCAAGAGCGCCTATCGGATCTGATTAGCTTTGCCGATCGCGCCCTTTACCAGGCAAAAACGGAAGGGCGCGATCGCATCATCGTTATTGATTTAACCGGGGCAGAACCAGCACCGCCTGCTTAGCTCTGGGGTAACGCGCCGTTGATGGTGGTTTCGGGGATCTACCGCTTTGTCAGGGGACGGGCTATTCGCATATCGAGTTCTTATCTAACTTATCTGAACTGACTAGTATGAAGAAATCGTTTATTCTGTCTAAACTAGCTGTCGCCATTGGGAGCGGGGTGCTGTTGCCAGCACTGGCCCTTAACTCCTGCAGCCAGCGCCCATCCCCGGCCTCTTCCCCCCCATCTGAGGATGCCCTGTCCGCCAATCCCACAGAAGTGCCGATGGGCGATCGCCCCCCCCAGACGCCCCTATCCCAGACCGCTCCAGCACCCGCTTCGGACATCCAGCCCCTTCGTCTGGGCGTGCTCGCCATTGACAGCGCCCTCTCTGTCCACGCCCGATACAAGCCTCTTGCGGATTACCTGACCGAGGCCACCGGTTACCAGTTTGAGCTGGTTTCCCTGGATCAGGAAAGCCAGTTTACAGCGGTCGAGCAGGGTACGATTGACTTCGCGACCAATAACTCGCTGGCAGCGGTGCAAGTTCACCGCCTGTACGATACGGAGTTTCTGGTGACCCACTCGCGCCCCGAGACGGGAGTTGAATTTAGCGCCCTGATTGTAGTTAAAGACAGCAGCTCGATTCGCACGCTGGCTGATTTGAAGGGCAAGCGAGTTGCCTGTGTTGATTTTGAAACGGCGGCGGCGGGCTGTCTCTTTCAGGTCTATCACCTGCGCCAGGCGGGGATCAATCCCTTTAAAGACTTTGGCGAATTTTTGGAAAACCCCTCCCAGGACAGCATTGTGCTGGCGGTGTTAAACGGCTCGATCGACGCGGGCTTTATCCGCACCGGCCAGCTCGAAAAGATGATGAAGACCGGGTTGCTCAACAGCACCGATGGCCTGCGGGTGCTGGAACCCATGGATGACGATTTCTTCTACACCCACACCACCGCCACCTACCCAGAGTGGCCCATTGCTGCGGTGAAAGGCACCGATCCCGCCGTAGTCGAGGCGGTGCGACAGGCGCTGCTGAATATTCCCCCCGACCACCCCGCCCTGACCGCCGCTAACGTAACCGAATTTGTACCGGCTGTTGACTATCAGAGCATTGATGATTTGATTGAAACCCTCCAGCTCTTGAGCTGGGATGCAGAGTAGGGCTGAACTTTATTGACCGTAAGGACATCCGTAAGTTATGAGCTTTATTGGGGACAACCGATGAAAACAAAAGCATGGCAGCGATGGCGCGACTTAAGCAACAGTGTTGCAATTCGTTACTTGGGCATCACCACTGCAGTTTTCATGACGGTGCAATTCTCTGTGCAGGCTATCTATATCCAATGGCAAACCGCCCAGCATCTGGATGACCTGGAAGAGAGAATCGAAAGCAAAGTCCTCTTGCTGGAAGCGGTTGGCCCCGAAGCCATGCTCAGGATGGACTTCCTGTCGCTGGAGCGGCTCATGCAGCAGGTCAATAATGACCAGGCCATTGTCTACAGCATTGTGGTTTCAAAAGCAGGCGACAATCTCACCCAGTTCATCGACTACGAAAACCCCTATGTCCAGGCGGCGATCGCCCAGGAAACCCAGGTCAACCCCCTCATCATTGTGGGACGCCTGGACAGCAAGCCGGGCATCCGCCAAGTTCGCGTACCGATTCAGGCCAACGACGAAGTTCTGGGGGAAATCTGGCTGGGCTATTCCATCCAACAAATTCGCTACGAAGTAATTCGTTCCATCGCCGCAGGAGCGATCGCCTCCTTTGTCATCATCTTTATGGTCAGCGCTACCGCATTGACCGTTTTTCGCCGGGAGATTTTCAACCCCTTAAAAGACCTGGATGATCTGACCCAGGCCCTGTCCCAGGGGCATTTGGATCAGCGGGCAACGGTGGTGCGGCTAAATGAAATCGGCAAGCTCCAGCTCGCGTTCAACACCATGGCCACCAAGCTCCAGAAAACCCTGGAAGATAGTAAAGAGCAGGAAATTTTACTGAAAAGTATTATCAATCGCCTCCCCCAGGCCATTTTCTGGAAAAACCGGGAGGGGAAGTACCTGGGCTGCAACCGCGTCTTTGCTGAGGATGCAGGGGTCGCGACGCCGGATGCGGTAATTGGCCTGAGCGATCGCCAGATGCCGTGGCGGGAGGAAGCAATTCGCCATGAGATTGACGATCGCACGGTGATTGAAGCAAACCAGCCCAGAATTGACCATGAAGAAGCCGTGGTCTGGGCCGATGGTACCTGCCGCTGGCTGAAGGCAACCAAGGTGCCCCTGACCGACGCCGCCGGTAACCCCATTGGCATCGTGGGATCCTACGAGAACATTACCGAGCGACGGCAGGCGGAGGCGGCGCTGCGTCAAAGCCAGGAAAAATACAGCAGCCTGTTTCACCAGTCCAACGATGGTATTTTCCTCCACGACTTTGACGGCAATATCCTCGACATCAACCAGCGGGCACTCGATCAAATGGGGTACGAGCAAGCCGAAATTTCAAGTCTGAAGATCCCCCAACTCCACCCAGCAACGGAGCAGGCAAAGTTTCAAGTCGCGATCGCGGCGCTGCTTGAGCAGGGGTTTGTCCAGTTTGAAACCGAGTTCCAGCGGCGAGACGGCAGTACCTTTTCGGCAGAGGTTTCGGCCAGTGTCCTGCACCTGGGAGAACGGAAGCTCGTCCAGGGCATCGTGCGCGACATCACTGAGCGCAAGCTGTCCGAAGCCCGGTTGCGGCAGCAGGTGGAAAAGGAGCAATTAATTCGCAGCATTACCCTGCGCATCCGGCAGTTTCTCGATCTGGAAAAAATTCTCAACACCACTGTCACCGAAGTTCGAGAATTTTTGCAGACCGATCGCGTCCTGATTTATCGCTTTCGGGCAAACTGGGACGGCTTCATTTCGGCTGAATCCGTTGGGGAAGGCTGGGAAGCAGTTCTGGGTAAGCCAATGTACGACCCTTGCTTCGGAGAAAACTATGCCCACCTCTATCAGCAGGGGCGGGTGAGCAACATTGCCGATATTGAGCAAGCCGGATTCAAGGATTGCTACGTGGCTTTCTTGCAGGATATTCAAGTCAAGGCCAGCCTGATTGTGCCCATTATTCACGCCGAAAACCTGTGGGGGCTGTTAATTGCCCATCAGTGCAGCCATCCCCGCACCTGGGCCGACCTGGAAGTGGATTTGTTGCAGCAGCTTGCCCTACAGGTGGCGATCGCTGCCCAGCAGTCTGAACTTTATCAGCAGTCCCAGGCTGAGCTGGCGGAAAGAACGCGGGTCGAACAAAGCCTCCGGGAAAGCGAAGCGGTGTTGCGATCGCTCTATGAAGTGACTTCCTCCCATCAGCTCGACTTCGACCGCACGATGCAAACGCTGCTAGAGCTGGGGCGCAACCAGTTTGATCTGGAAGTGGGCACCCTGGCCAAAATTGAGGGCGATCGCTACGAAGTGATCATGAGCCAGCAGGCCAACGGTACGGTCAACCGGGGCACCATTTTGAACACCCAGCAAACCTATTGCCGTGAGGTACTACAATCCCATCAACCCCTTTTCATCAACCCTGCCCACACGTCGGGTTGGCGGCAACACCCGTGCTACCAGGCGTTTGGTACGGAGATCTACGTGGGCACGCCCATCACCGTCAATGAAACGATCTACGGCACCCTTTGTTTTTCCAGCACCAGGCCAACGCCAAAGGTTTTCAAAGCCCTGGACAAAGAGCTGCTGATGCTCATTGCCCAGTGGATCAGCGGCGAAATTGAACGCCAACTGGCCGCCCAGGAACTTGCCCGCGCCCGCGACAAAGCCCTGGAAGCGACCCGTGCAAAGAGCGAATTTTTGGCCATGATGAGCCACGAAATTCGTACCCCGATGAACGCCGTCATCGGCATGACCGGCTTGCTGCTGGACACCTCCCTGACGCCCGCCCAGCGGGACTTTGCTGAAACCATTCGCAACAGCGGTGATGCCCTGTTAACCATCATCAACGATATTCTCGACTTTTCTAAGATTGAATCGGGCAAGATGGAGCTGGAGGAGCATCCCTTTGAAGTTCGCCAGTGTGTGGAAGAAGCCTTTGATCTCCTCTTTTCTAAAGCCGCTGAAAAGCGGCTGGAGCTGGCCTACCAGATTGATCGGGACGTTCCCGATCTGGTAATGGGCGACGCGGGGCGGCTACGCCAGGTGTTGGTGAATCTGCTCAGCAATGCGGTTAAATTTACCCACACAGGCGAAATTGTGGCGCTGGTTTCGCTGTGTCCTGATGGGGAAGAATCGGATACGGTTGTGCCGCCCTCTCCCCTGTCTAGCTCACGCCCCGCAAGTCAGCGCCGTCTGCAGTTTGCCGTGCAGGATACGGGCATTGGTATTCCTGAAGAGCGCATGAACCGGCTGTTCCGGCCATTTAGCCAGATTGATTCATCGACCACGCGCAAGTATGGCGGTACGGGGCTGGGGCTGGTGATTTGCAAACAGCTTGTGGAACTAATGGGGGGTGAGATGTGGGTGGAAAGTGAAGTTGGGCGCGGCACCACTTTCTTTTTCACTATCCAGGTGCGAGCACTGAAACAGTTCAAACCGTTTGACACCAACGCCCAATACCAGACCTTTGAAGATAAAGAGTTGCTAATCGTAGATGACAATGACACCAACCGCAAAATCCTGACCCTGCAAACCCAATCATGGGGGCTACGAACCCATAATGCATCTTCGGGAGCGGAGGCGGTGGCTCTTCTATCCCAAAATCACACTATCGATTTAGCGGTAATTGATATGCAGATGCCCGAAATGAACGGGTTGATGCTAGCGCAAGCCATCCACCAGCTTGAGCCTTATCAAAACTTGCCCCTGGTAATGGTGACTTCAGTTGGCCAATACGAATTAGACGAACAGCAGATTAACACACACTTCCAGGCCTTTCTGAACAAGCCCATCAAACAGTCTCAGCTCTTTGATACTCTCGTCAGCATCATCAAGGGAAAGGCCACTAAGATTCATTATTCTGAACCGCAAAAAGTTGAAATCGACCATCAGCTTGCCGACAAACTCCCTCTGAAAATTCTGGTAGCAGAAGATAACGTGGTCAACCAAAAGCTAGCGCTGCAAATTCTTCAGCGGATGGGCTATCGGGCTGACATTGTTGCCAATGGACTGGAGGTGTTGGAGGCCGTGAACCGTCAAATTTATGACGTCATTCTTATGGATGTGCAAATGCCAGAAATGGACGGGCTGGAGGCAACCCGGCAGATCTGCCTGCGGTCTCCCCATCGGCCTCGCATTATTGCCATGACGGCTAACGCCATGCAGGGCGATCGCGAGCGATGTTTGCAGGCTGGCATGGATGACTACATCAGTAAACCCGTTCGCTTCAGTGAGCTTATTCAAGCCCTGGGGCGCTGTCCGGTGCGATTAGCTGCAGGCGATCCCTCCTTTCATTTTTCACCCAGAGGCACAACAGGAGCCATGACAGAAACCATAAGAGACCTTGATCCGATGGAAGTTGAGCAGATCGGAGGTAAGCAGGTTGAAGGTGAACAGGTTAGCAGTCCACAGGTCGAGGTTGAGCAAATCGAGGTTGAGCCAGGCAAAATGGAGCCTGAATCCTTCAATATTCCTCCGGTGCTAGATCTGGCTGCCCTCCAGATGACGATGGATGCCCTTGGCCCCAGTTGGCGCGAGTACCTGGCTTCGCTGCTGGAGGTCTTTTCGCAGGAAAGCCAATCCCTCATTCGGTCAATGCACGAAGCGATCGCCCAGCAAGACCCTGCCGCCCTGAACTTTGCCGCCCACACCCTGAAGTCTAGCAGCGCTGGTCTGGGTGGCACCCGGCTGGCGAGCTTTTGCCACACGTTGGAAGCAATGGGCCGCGATGGGATTCTGGCAGATGCTGCCCCGCTGTTACCACAGGTTGAACATTGCTACTTGCAAACCAAAGCGGCCTTGATGACCTACTTGGCTGAAGCCTCTTGAAAAACTTGCCAGGGCCATCAGAGCAGGAATGCTTCTACTGTCTCGACTCCGCCAGCGGCTACCAAAATTTCGAATGCTTCTCCCAAGGCCCCTCGAAAATATCGCAGTTGGATGTAATGGTCTTGGGGGCGCGATCGCACTTCCTGCAAACACTCCCCCGCCTCGGAGAGCAGCCCCAGCCGCAGACCCAACGGCAGCCGTGCATCCATTGCCAGGGGATGAAGCTGTACCGACACTCCCATGGTTCCGGCCTGCTCTGGGGTAATGGCCACCAACAGCAGCACCGATTGCAAACCTACCTGTATCGTCAGGTCCAGTATTTTCGCTCGCCGCACCGTTCGCTCAGTGGTGGGATGGGTGCGTAATCCGCCCGCCAGTTGGGGCTGGGGAGCTATCAGCTCATCCAGGGCACACCATCCCACCGGAAACAGACCCTGCAGCCATTGGCTGAGGCAGGTGCGGGGTGCAGGGCTGGAATCTGCCAGTTGCCGTAAATGGGCCACCAGATCGTCCAGGGGGCGGAGGTGGGCGATCGCCACGGTCTCTACATAGGTGGGCACAAATCCCAGCAAAGCCGCCTGCTGCAGGGATGGCTCCAGCCCAACTCCCACATAGCCTACGCGGTTATCCTGGGTTTCGGGGGGGAGGGTCAGCACAGCTTCCATGCCCATAGCTTCCATGCCCATGAGGATGGGGCGGCACTCCAGAGCACCAATGCCACACACCTGCAGATCGGCCACATCGAGCAGCGCCTGCAGGATGGGGTCACTGCTGTCCCCCGCCTCCCAATCAGTTTCAAAGCCCATATAGCCGAGGTAACGGTCCACGGCGGCCTGGGCCAGGGTATTGAGGTAAACCTGGCGAACGTGGGCCTGCCCCCGATGGGCCTGACTACGTTGCTGGGCACGGCGATGGGCGGCAGGGGCCAGGGGAATGGTTAATCGCGGATGAACAACGGTCTGACTCATGATTTTGCGCTCGCTGGCTCGAATAAGTAGTTAACCAAAGTTATTTTCTTGGGGTGTGCGCCCCTATAAGGGGTAATGAATTGTGCTTGAGCACTTACTTTTGGAGCGAATATTTTTAGCTTCAGGGCGTCCGCAAATCCGCTGCCGTAGAAACTGTGCCCAAGCAGTAGGCTTTGAGGACGGGGGAAAACTTTTTCAAACACCGATAGTAAAAGGTACTGACGGTGGAGGTTCCTAAATCAAACTCGGCGGCGATCGCCTTCCAGGCAACTCCCGCTAACCGACGGGTGGCGATCGCCTGAAAGCTGGCCTGGGGACAGCCTTCCACCCAGGTGGTGGTAAACTGCCGGTCGGGGTCGGCCTGGAGGCAGTGGGCAATCAGGTCAGTCAGAGACTCAGTGGACTCTGCGGTTGCTAGCTGCTCCACATCCACCAGATTCAGCCGTCGCACCGTTGTTTGTCCCAGTACTTTGGGAATCGCCTCCTGGAAAAACCGTCGTGCCATCAGCATGTTGAGCCAGGTCATCACCGCTGCCCGCTCTGGGTCATAGCGCTCAATGTTTTGACAGACAAACAGCAGCAAATCCTGCAGGGCTTCGCTGTAAATCTCGTCATAGACACCCGGAAATTCACCCTGGCGCGGGCGGTAAAGCTTCCCGGACTGCAGCACCAGGCCCACCAACTGTCTGAGGGCGGCCTGTCGCTGCGGGGTTTTGGGGGCGTGGTGCTGGGCGGCGATCGCCAACTGATGCAGGCGGGTATCAAGGGAGTTGAGTGGGGGTTGACTCGTCATAAACCTGGCTCGCACAAACCTGAGAATGGCCAAGGGTGGATGGACAGACCATCAAACATCGGATGCATCTCTGCCTTTCTTTCGGGTCAATGCTGGTTAGTTTCCACAGCGATCGCAGATTTTTTACAAAACTTTATCAAGACTGACGCCTGCTTTGACATCCTCCCCGGCCTGAAGGCATGGGGATTCCCAGTCTGACTGGACTAGCCAGCCTCCTGATGGGTAGACAGGTCATTGCGGTCGCCAGCCCACACACCTCAGGGCCGACCCTCTGGGCAGGGCATCGTATTCTCCAGGGGAAATGGGGCGAATGGTGGACTGATTAGCAGCAATCACTTCCGGACAGCCCACGGTCCAGGCTCGCCCATCTTCCAAAATAAAGGCCGCTGGCCGCTGGGGTGCGCCCACCGCTTCAGCACCCAAAGGCAGAGAGGTGCCATAGGGAATTTGGGCAAACACCTCATTTGATACGTCTACAAAATTGTTGGTCAGATGATGGAGCACTTCTGGCTGGGCAAACTCCAAGCGCCGACCGTCGATCACCCAGGCGATCGCCCCACTGGTAGATCGCACGGCATAACCCTCCAGCATTTGGGCGTAGGGTATGGCGGCGGGGCTGATGCTCGTTTCCAGATCCATTCCCACTCGCACAATCTCCCAGGAGGAAACCCCCTCCCCCGTTTGCACCGAGCGGAGCACGTCGATGGGAATCGTGGTGGGATCATCCAGGGATGCCAGGGCGTGGCGATCAGGACGAGACACAATTCCTGGCCCTTCACTCCAGGGGCTGTTGGGTAGGGTGGCTGTAGCCAGGGGTGGCCCCAAGAGGGATCGATCAAACACCACCAGGTCAGTCTGATTGGCCACATTGTGCTTCACCACGAGAAAGGCATTCAGCACGGGGCTGTACTGCCAGTCTACAGAAAAGGCATCTAACAGCCGAAATTCCGTCGTGATGTCCGTAGGCGCGGCACGGGGCACAAACCCGCTGGCGGTCAGCTCCTCCAACTCGGTTTGAAAGGTGGGATCGGGGGAGCGCAGCACATACTGCCCTGCCCCATTGGTGGCGGAATTCTGTCCGGTGGTGTCGGTGTAGATCAGATAAAACAGTCCATCCACGTAGGTGACGCTGGGCTGGCCCGCCCCATAGGGATTGGGGGACGCATCGGCGTCGCCGTGGGGAATCAGGATGGGCCGACCACCGTTCAGACGCGTCCAGGTCAGGCCGTCCCGACTCTGGGCCACGCCGATCTGGGTAGCATTTCCAGGCGTTTCAGCGGCCAGCCCGCCGTAGTACATATAGTAGCGACCTGCGGCCCGCACTACAGAAGGATCGCAGGTGTGCAGGCCATCGAAGTGGGCAGGATTACCCGTGGGCCGAAAAACGGGGATGGGATCCGACCAGGGGCCATCCAAACTTTCTGCCTCTGCGTATAGAATGAAGTCCCCAGCGATACCGCCGCACCACCACAGGCGATAGCGACCATCCAGCATGACCGAGGGGGCGTAGTCGTAGGAATCCCGCTGGATGACCAAATTTTCCCGCCGCGTGGCCGTATTGATGCGCACGCGATCGCCCTGGGCCGCACACCCCCAGCCCATCGTCAGCCATCCCAGGCAGGTAGCCCAAACCAATATCCATCTGACCATGGCGATGCCCTAACAGGTACTTGCCCATCCTATATTTTGCCTGCTGATAACTATCCCCCCCAAAGGAAGTTTTCATTGTGTGGGAATCCAGCGGTTCATCATCCCAGACGGGCCAGACAGCGCCTCCGTCTATTCAATGGCTGGGGCGGGACAGGCCACCGCATCCGGCAACCCCAGCAGTTTTCCCAGGGAAAAGCAGGTAAACGGATTATTGGGAATCGGCTCGACGGTACCATTGGCAATCCAGAAGCGCAGATTGAGGGGGTCAAACACCACCTGCCGATGGGAGCCGTTGCCGCCAATGCTGGCATCGTCGTCGGCCACATCCAGGGGTGAAGGCAGGCCGGTGTTGGGGTTGGTGCGATCGCGCAGCACGGCTACCACCCCAGCGGGGTCAAAAGTGCCATAGCGGGAGCGATCGCCCCCCGGCTCCAGCAGTTGCTCAAAGCTACGCAGGCGGTTGATGGAAGAGTCAGGCACCACGTCCCGCCCCGCCACGGCAGGCGAGAGGAAATGGTTGGTCATGTAGAGCAAGCCATTCTCATCCAGCTCACGGACCCCCATTTCCCGCCCCAGCAGCTCAAACACGCCAGCCTGACCCGATTTGGCATCGGAGATAATCACCAGATTGGCCCGCATGCGGTTGTGGGCCGCCATGATATCGTAGGCTTCGGTAAACGTGTGGGCATAGCGCGTCACCTCAGCCATCATCTGGACGGTGCTGCGACCATATAGCGACAGGTCTTCATAGTTGAGGGGATGGGCCGTGTTGTTGGAGACAATGATGCCTTCGGCGTTAAACCCGGCATTGGGCCAGATGGCCCCTGGAATCGTAATGAAAATGTGGGGAATGCCGTCGTTGGGCTGACGCACCAGGATGGTCGGATTTTCGGCCCAGTAGTCGATGGGGCCGCCGTTGTTGTCGATGGTCCAGCCCTGGTAAAAGCCGCCATCGGCGGTGGCATCTCCCGACACGATGAAATGGGCACAGCCATCGTTAAACAGAATGTTGGGCAGCAGGTAAGAAAAATATTCCTGGTAAACATCCCCCAGGGCCAGCACCATGCAGCCTTCCACCGTAAAGCCAATGTCAGTGGTGGCAGCGGCCATCCCCCGGCACTCGTCATACACCCCCGGAAAGGAGCGCCGCTGGGACAGTCGTCCCAACCCCAGCGCCCGACCAAAGAAGTTGAGGGCCTGAATTACCTCCCGCCCCATGGCGGCGATCTCCTCGTGCAGCAAAAATCCATGCTGGCAGCCCATTTCGTAGGAGGTGCCCTGGAGCCAGACGGTTTTAACGATGCCCGTATCTTCCCGCCCTGGGGGAACGGGTTGCCAGGTGCCGCTGGCGGGTTGCCAGGTTGGGACTGGGGGTTGGGCAAGTTCGGGGGCAAGTTCGGGGGCGATTGCCCCTTCCCGACAGTCTTCCAGGGAACCGATGCGGGCGATCGCTGGAGGGGCCATCCCCAGCACCCAAACCATCCCCCCAACCAATCCAGGGATGAGGGCCAGCCGCCGCCATCGCTGCCTATGGGCAATTTGCCGTGCTTGCCATTGCTGCTGCATTTTTTTCGACAGCCCCTGAACGCCGCTATAATATCTACTCCACGAGTAGTATAGAAGGGTTGGAGCCAGCCGCCGCAGGGCCGGAGTTGGATGGACAAAAATACATCCCTGGAGGTTGCTGAGGCTGGCAGGTGTGTGGGACAATAAGAATTTGTGAATTATTTGAATTAACCACTGACTCGCAGGTAAAGAAGGGCTATGGCTAAAGGTGTCCGCGTGATCATCACGCTTGAATGTACAGAATGTCGCACCAATCCCGACAAACGCAAGCCGGGCGTGTCTCGATATACCAGCACGAAAAACCGCCGAAATACCACCGGTCGACTAGAGCTGAAGAAGCACTGCCGCTACTGCAACAAGCACACGGTGCACAAAGAAACCAAGTAGGGTATCGGTTCCAGCCCGCTTTTTGGGGCTGACCGCTGAACCGCTGCTGTTTCCCTGTTTAAGACAGGGAATATTAGTTTTTCCTGATTTTTCGTTGTTCTATTCCCAATTTCTACCTAAATAACCATGCCTTACTATCGCCGTCGCGTTTCCCCAATCAGTCCTAAAGAGCCTATCGACTACAAAGACGTCGATTTGCTTCGCCGCTTCATTACCGAGCGCGGTAAAATCCTCCCCCGTCGAATTACCGGCCTGACCGCTAAGCAGCAGCGTGATTTGACGCAGGCGGTCAAGCGTGCCCGAGTGCTGGCGTTGCTACCGTTTATCAACCGCGAGGGTTAGGATGGATCTGCGCATCGTCGCCGCCTTACCAGGTCGGCATCCTGGCTAGTTTATCGATAAGGTTTTGGGTCGGTTATGCCGCTCGGTCAAATCGGTCAAGCGCTCTGGGCGTTAATCATCACTGCTGAACTTCGGGGATTTCATGGAAAAGGGAATGCTGATTGAGTTTCGGCTGCAGGGCGATCGCCGTCTTGCAGTCGCCGATCATCCCGAAGGCAAAAAAAACTGGGTCGTCATCGACCAAAACGGCCAGTCTCATACCATCCATCCCCGGCAGGTGACCTTCTCGGTAGCGCAGCCCAGCTATGCCCCCGCCGATATCCCCAAATTCTTGAAGGATGTAGAGGTTTATCAAGATCCCTCCAGCCTGGAAGTTGCTTGGGAGCTATTGGTCGAAGACGGTGAAGCGGTGACGCCCTCTGACCTGGCGGAGCTATTGTTTTCGGAGCGGCGACCAGCGCTGGAGTATGCTGCCTATTACCTTCTATCCGAAGATAAGGTCTATTTTAAGCAGAAGGGAGACAAGTACGAACCCCGCTCTCCGGGCCAGGTAGCGGAGATTCGCCACCAGCTTGAAATGGAGATGCAGCGTGCCCAGGAACGCCAGGAATTTCTGGCACGGGCACAGGCGGCATTGGCGGGCAAGTCATTGGAGTGGCAGAGCAGCGATCGCCCCCGACTCGAATCGCTGGAACGATTGGCGGCCCAGGGCGACAGCGCCTCCCATCAGGCTCCAGCCATGGAAGTTTTAGAAATGCTGGGCCGCCCCCAAACTGCCAGGGCGGCCTTCGACCTACTCGTCGACCTGGGCGTATGGAGTCGCCACGAAAATATTTTTCTACGTCAGCGACAGGTTCCCACCCAGTTTCCCGCGAAGGTACTCACTATGGCTCAATGCCGCATCGATGCTCCGATTGTCGACCCCGATGCCCAACACCGTCTGGATTTGACCCATCTCAAAGTCTGCACCATCGACGACGAAAGCACCCGCGAGATTGATGACGGTCTTAGCCTGGAGTCCCTGGCCGATGGACGGCAGCGCCTCTGGATCCACATCGCCGACCCCACCCGCTGGATCGAGTCGGGGGACGACCTCGACCTGGAGGCCCGTCGCCGCTCCACCAGCCTCTACCTGCCGACGGGCATGATTCCCATGTTTCCCCCGGAGCTGGCGACAGGGCCGATGAGTCTGGTGCAGGGCAAGGTCTGCTGCGCCCTGAGCTGTGGCGTGGTGCTGGAGCCATCGGGGGCGATCGCC
>JAYKGU010000293.1:0-85680 GCA_035285585.1 Synechococcales cyanobacterium | reverse complement strand
TATGGCGTTACGCTTTCGCGTTAGGACATTCAAGAGGTGTGGAACTCCCGCGACGCGGGGGTTCCACACTCAGATCTTAGCCCGTAGGGCTATGACATGAATTTCATTGTGCTGACCTACTTAGGTGTTTAGATTGAGATGGGTGGAGCGAGCAACAGGTTGGCCCATGGCAGTGAGCTGTGCCTTAACCAATCACCTGAATCGGCCCCTCGATCGCCCCGCTGAAAAACTGGCGCACAAAAGGATGGTCGGTGGTGTCGATGTCAGCAACCCCGCCCTGCCAGTGAATTTTCCCCTTGTACATAAAGATGATGCGGTCTGCAGTGCGGCGGATAGTGCTGTCCTGATGGGTAACGATTAGATAGGTGCCGCAGCCCCGCTCGTGGCATTGAATGCTGCGGATCAGGTCCTCAATCACGGTGGAAGCAATGGGGTCTAGCCCAGCCGTTGGCTCGTCGTAGAGCAGCACCTCCGGGACATCGGACGGATTCTCTGGATTGGCGATGATGGCGCGGGCAAAACTCACCCGTTTGCGCATCCCACCGGACAGTTCTGCGGGGTAGCGATCGCCAATGCCCGGTAAGCCCACCATGTCAAGACTGCGGTTGACCAATTCGCGAACGCGGGAACGGGGTAAGTGCGAATGCTCGTAAAGCAAAAAGCCCACATTTTCATCCACCGTTAGGGAGTCAAACAGGGCGGCCTGCTGAAAGACCATACCAATGCCTACCGGGTCGGGCTTGTCTTCGATCAGGCCCTGGCGCTTTGCCCCCTGGACGTAGATTTCGCCCGCATCGGGCAGCAGCAGTCCAGCGATGATGCGGAGAATGGTAGACTTCCCGGTTCCGGATGGCCCGATGATGGCGATCGCTTCTCCCCGGTAGATCGTGAGGTCGATGTTGTCCAGCACCACATTGGAACCAAACCGCTTGCTGACCCCCCTTAGCTCGATCAGTGGCTCTTGCATACTGTGGAATCTACCCTGCCTACACCGCGCAACGCTGCTTTCTGATTACGTTAGCACCAAATCCGGTTCGGGCATCTTGACGAAGTATTGACATTTGCTTCTACCTTTGATTAACAGGGGTATATTTGGCTTGACTGCATCAAAAGACTATGCTGGTGAGGCAGTAATGAGGTGTCTTCTGTGTCAATTGATAAGGGCTGCCACAGAGGGTGCAGGCCAGTAAACGTCCGTTGAGATGATCGAGCCTAACCAGACGACGCAGTTCTACTTACGTGAACAATAATCCTCAACGATGATGCCCGTATGAGAAATTGGTTTAATTGCCTACGGCTACGTTGACCTCCATCCCACCCCGACAATGCCTTTGAAGCTTTTAAAGACATTTTCCAGAGGCCCTAAGGCCAGACTACCCTATCGCCCCCGCAAGCGGGTCAACCGCTGGTATAAGTGGCTGGCCCCCGGCCTGTTTGTAAAGCGGTGGCTATTACTCAGTGCCGTTGGCATGGTTTGCGTAGGGCTGGGGCTGGCCATCTGGGCCAACCAGACCCCCGTCTTTCGCATCGGACAGTTCATCAGCCGCTCTCTGTCCACCCTGACCAGCCTTGTCCCCAGTCACGTCAGTGGGCCAATTGTGTTAGCTGCCGGATTGCTGTTTGTCTTTTGGGGGCAGTCGCGCACCCTGGGGGCGATTACCGAAGTCCTCATGCCCGATGGCGATGAAGATCTGGTAGACCTGCTGGCCACCTATCGTCGCTTAAACCGGGGGCCAAAGATTGTCGCCCTGGGAGGCGGCACGGGGCTGTCCAATTTGCTACGGGGGCTGAAGCGCTACAGCGCCAACATCACGGCAATCGTCACTGTGGCAGACGACGGCGGTTCGTCGGGACGCCTGCGGCGGGAAATTGGCGTACTGCCGCCAGGGGACATCCGCAACTGTCTGGCGGCCCTGGCCGATGAGGAAAAGCTGCTGACCGAGCTGTTTCAGTATCGCTTTCGGGCCGGTAATGGCCTGGAGGGCCACAGCTTCGGCAACCTGTTTATCACCGCCATGGGCGAAGTGACCGGGGATCTGGAGCAGGCGATCGCCGCCAGTTCTAAAGTTTTAGCGGTGCGGGGCCAGGTGCTGCCCGCTACCCTCAGCGACGTGCGGCTGTGGGCCAAGCTTGCCGATGGCCGCCGTATTGAGGGCGAATCAAAAATTACCGAAGCCGCTGGGAAAATCGTCCAAATTGGCTGCACCCCGGAGAATCCGCCCGCCCTGCCGAAGGCGCTGCAGGCTATCCAGGAGGCGGATTACATCATCATCGCCCCCGGCAGCCTCTATACCAGCATCATTCCCAACCTGATGGTGCCGGAAATCGTAGCGGCGATCGCCGCAAAAACCGTGCCCCGCATTTATGTCTGTAACATCATGACCCAACCAGGAGAAACCGATGATTACAGCGTGTCAGAGCACATTCGCGCCATTGACGACGCTTGCGGCCATAAGCTGTTTGACGCGGTGCTCATCCACCGGCGATCGCCCTCGGCCCAATCCCTAATTCGCTATGCCCAGGAAGGCTCCCATCCGGTTTTCTTTGACCGGGAGGGGGTGGCCCAGATGGGGCGACGGGCCGTGGTTGCCAACATCATGTACGAGGACGGGAAAGGACGGGTGCGCCACGATTCTGAGCGACTGGCGGGGGTGCTGATGCGCTGGTATAGTCGGCATTAGGCGTAGGGAAGGGTTGAGTTTTGAGTTTTAGGTTTTGAATTGGGCGGCTCACTCAACGCCTAACCTTTAGAACTTGTTTAGTTTTTTTGGCATGGTTGCTCCGTATCCCCCTACCAATTTGCATCAGGAGGCCGGTAATCCCAGGCTGCGACGGGCGATCGCCCAGCATATCCAGGCCGCCCCAGGTCAGCGCATCTCCTTCGCCACCTACATGGATTGGGTACTCTATCACCCCAGCGAGGGCTACTACGTCACCAACCGGGCGCACATTGGAGCCGAGGGCGATTTTGTCACCTCCCCCCACCTGGCCGCCGACTTTGGCGAGCTGCTGGCGGAGCAATTTGCCGACATGTGGCAACGGCTGGGCTGTCCGGTGCCCTTCACCCTGGTGGAAATGGGAGCAGGGCAGGGGCTGATCATTCAGGATGTGCTGCGGTACCTGCACCGCCATCACTTCGAGTGCTTCGAGGCCCTGGAATACATCGTGGTGGAAAAGTCACCCGCGATGGTTGCCGCCCAGCAGCGCCAGTTTGCCAACCTGACCCGCACCTGGCAACGCTTGAGCTGGCGCACCTGGGATGAAATCTCCCCCCATTCAGTGGTGGGC
Source organism: Synechococcales cyanobacterium (assembly GCA_035285585.1). GTDB lineage: Bacteria > Cyanobacteriota > Cyanobacteriia > CAKZMO01 > CAKZMO01 > JAYKGU01. The sequence continues at coordinate 82,392 of JAYKGU010000293.1, read as the reverse complement.
TGCTTTTTCTCCAATGAGCTGGTTGATGCTTTTCCAGTACACCGGGTGGTGGTGGATCAGGGGCGACTGCGGGAGATCTACGTGACGACCTATCCACTGCACCAGCAGGCCAGCATTGCAGATTTTCAGCCCGTGGACGAATCCGCATTAGATAGACCTGAAGGCGAACCTGAAGCCGCTGCCCTGCCCCAATTCATTGAAGTCGTCGATGAACTGTCTACCCCCCGGCTGCAGGAGTATTTTCAGCAAGCGGGCATCGACCTCACTGCCGCCCCCTACCCGTCGGGCTACCAGACGGAGGTGAACCTGGCGGCCCTGGACTGGATGCAAATCGTGGGCGATCGCCTCCAGCGGGGGTACGTACTCACCATTGACTATGGCTATCCGGCCCAGCGCTACTACAGCCCCAGCCGTGCTGCGGGCACCCTGCAGTGCTACTACCAGCACGCTTACCACAGTGACCCCTACCGGCTGGTGGGCCACCAGGATCTGACAGCCCATGTGGACTTTACGGCACTGGAGCGCCAGGGGGAGCGCTGCGGCCTCCAGTCCCTGGGGCTGACCCAGCAGGGGTTGTTCCTCATGGCCTTGGGGTTGGGCGATCGCCTTGCCGCCCTCTCCCAGCCTGCTCCAGAGCAACCCCTATCCGCCAGCGACCTGATCCGTCGCCGCGAAGCTCTCCACGCGCTGATTAACCCCATGGGGCTGGGAAATTTTTCCGTCCTCCTCCAGGCGAAGGGGCTGGCTGCTGCCGAGGTTAAGCAACCACTGCTCGGACTGCAAATTCCCCCCATGCCTACCCTGGGCTAAGAACTGACAGGCCGCCGAATAACCCAGCCCGAATGGCGTAGGATCGAGGATGCTGTGCTTCTGCAAGTGCCATGACTCAACTGCCTAAAAGCCTCGATGACGCGATCGCCCAGGCCCGCGATGCCGCCACTGCTGCCGTTAACGATGGCTACAAGCGCCTTCAGGTGGAGATTCTCATTCCCGAACTGAAGGTCATGCCGGTGGCGGCGCAATTTATCCCTGCTTTTGAAAATTTCGAGAACAAGCTGCGGGTCATTTTCCCCGATGCAGGGGCAGCAGCCCTGGCACGGCGCGACTGGGGTGAAAAGCCCTACATCATTCGCGGTATTCAAGATCTCAAAGCCGACATCCAGCCAGAAGAAGAACTCTTTATTTTTGTGGAACCATCCTCAGTGGAGGTCACGCAGGTTGAGGAAATGTGTAACCAGGCGGGCGATCGCCCCGTCATCTTCCTCAACCCCAGCCTTGAAGACGTGGCCACCATTGGCATCGGCTATGCCGGACGGCAACTGCGGGAGCGCTTCCTCAATACCTTTGAATCCTGCTACTACCTCCGTCCCCTGGAGGGCAGCGCCCTGTTCCGCTGCTACCCGTCTCCCTGGCAGGTTTGGCGAGAAACAGAAGGCGATTATGAACTGGCTGGCGAACAGGCCCAGCGCCCCACCGCTGAAGAGATCGAGCGGCTGCTCATCGGCGACCTGGCCTCCTCCGGTGAAACTGCCCCAGGGGCAACCCCACGCCCCCGCAAGGGCATTCTGTCAGGATTACAGGATTTTTTGCGGGCGCTGAGCCAGTAGAGGAAGGGCGTACCCCTGTCCGTTCACCTCTGTTGAATGGCTGCTGCCGAAGGTTCAATTTTGTGAGAGAATCCTAAATAAAGCTCTCCACACAACAAAAACCGAGAAGTAAGCAGGTAGCCATAAGTAAACGACGCTATGGTGGAATGCGTCCGCTGGCTTTGTTTATGGCCATGTACTGGCCAGTGGGGGGCGTTAGTGTGACGAACAATGCCGGAAGTCCGATTTATTTGTAAACCTTGGGTTAAGGTTTGCTGGATCTACTTATTTCATGACTGGAGTCGTTCAGAGAGTTGGGCATAATGGAATCAATGGTGCCTATCTGAGAACTTTCCAGAGTTTTTGGAATTCCAAGCCCCTAGCGAGGTTTTTGGATAGGCTCCCAAAGGGAAATAAACGGACGGCACCTGAGTTACCCGGATGGATGCCCAAGCAGCCTGGAAACGGTAGTGAGCCGACCCGATCTTCTCTAAATCGCAGGTACTGAATTCAACTTGAATGGCGTGACATTACTCCAAGGTCTTGAGGCTAGCATACAAAAACAGAATAGAAATCGCCGCATTTTCGTCGGAGATGTGCATGGTCACTACGACGCTCTCATGCGGATGATGGAGGCGATCGCCCCCGGCACCGATGACCAGGTTTATTTTCTAGGTGACCTTATTGATCGGGGGCCTCAAAGTGCCCAGGTGCTGGATTTTGTTCGCCAGTACGGTTACACCAGCCTGATGGGCAACCACGAGCAAATGCTGCTAGAAGCCTTCCCAAACGGGCGGGCCAGCGCTGCAGCCCTGCAGGCCTGGCTCTTTAGCGGCGGCCAAACCACCGTTGCCAGCTACGATCGCCCCGGATATCTGCTAGACCAGCTCGACTGGATTCGCACCTTTCCTCTCTATCTAGATTTAGGCGATATCTGGCTGGTTCACGCCGGGATGCACCCCAACCTCTCAATTGCCGACCACACTACCCAGGAGCTGTGCTGGATTCGCGAAGTCTTCCACAGCAATCCCAAGCCCTACTTCCCTGACAAACTCATCATTACGGGGCACACGATTACCTTCACCCTGCCCGGCGTGGCCCCAGGGATGATTGCCAGGGGGGCGGGCTGGCTCGACATTGACACGGGGGCTTATCACCCCAAAAGCGGCTGGCTCACGGCCTTAGACTTTTCTCAGCAGCGGGTTTATCAGGTGCAGGTGGCCGATAATAACGTGCGATCGCTTCCCCTGGATGAGGTGGCCGTAACAATTGACCCCACCAAGGTAAAAAACCGCCGACAACAGCTCATGCAGCTTTAACTGCCTGGGCAGATTTAATGAATTAGCAGATGGGATAGCCACCTGGAGTGTTTGCGGATACACTCTAATCATGGTTAGCTTACAGCACCAGGATTTTGAGGGCGTTGCCCCGTTTGCCCAGGCCTGTTTTGCAGGTCATTCCGCAGGAGGGAGTCGGTATGAAACGGTTCCGACCAGAGTGGCGTCGAACAATTGTTCACCCGCTGTCGCAGCTCATTGTGCATGCCGTAGAGGGCTTTAGCGGTAAAAAAGGCCGACGGCGGGTGCAGTCTCTGGAGATAATGCTCATCTCAGCGCAGGTAGAGCGCGATCGCCTCCGGGCCGAAATTCGCGAACTGGTGCAGTACACCGATGCCGAAATTGCTGAGTTAAAACTCACCACTGATCAACTGCGGCGCGAACGGGATGAGTTGCAGATGCAGGTGTGGCTGCTAGAAGAAGAGCTGGAGCAGGTTACGGCTTCCCTGGCGGCGTCATCGGTGACGGATGTAGACGATGTAGAGCCGGTGGCTGTCGAACCTGGGGCGATCGCCGCCGACGTACCGCTGATATCCATTACCATAGCCGAAGCCAGCGAGGTTGAAGAGGGCGGTATTGAGGCTGACCTGGAGGCTGAGGCCGAAGCCGCTGAGGCAGTTTCGGCTATTCTGTCGCGGGTAGATCTGTCCAGTCTGCGGCTGGCCCTGGTGGGCGGCCATCCCTCTACGCGGCGGGGCGTGATTCAAGAACTGCGTACCCATCACGGCCTGAAGTACTGGGTTGAAATTCCCCGCATTACCGAATCCAACACAAACCGCACCCGCGTCAAGTCGAAAATCTGCCGCTGCAACCTGGTGGTGCTGATTACGGGCTATATGAGCCATCGGCTGACGGAAATCGTCTTTAGCCTGAAAGAAGCCGGTTCCCTGGCTGGGGACGTACTCCAGCTCAACTGTCGGGGCAAAAGCGGCGTGGTGCGCGAGATTTTGAATTACGTCACCCAGGGGGGCGATTCCCTGGAAGAATCGATCTAATCCTGGCAGGCGCTAATCCCGGCAGACGCTAATCCCGGCAGAAGCGCTGACAGGTGAGCACCGGCGAGTCGGGGTTGCCCTGCATGGGGCAATCGTGGTTGGCGCAGTGGGTACAGTCAGCGTGGGTGGGAAGCGCGATCGCCGCTGCCGACAGCAGGTGAACCCCCTGATTGATGTAGCCCCGCGCCTCCAGTTCGGAAACGCGATCGCACACCAGCATCACAGCGGCAATTCCCAGGCGATCGCGCCGATAGTTGATGCGCCGCAGGGTTTGGGTGAAGCTGGTTGGCTCTACCTGTACGTCAATCAGCACCCGCTGAATCTGGCTGGTGAAGCAGCAGGGCTTGGTATGGGCAAAGAAGTCTTTGTATTGCAGGGTAACGGTGCCATCTGCCAGGCGGCGGGTACGCAGGTAGCGGCGGAAGGGAATGGTGAAGTGCTGACTCTCATCGGGCATGTACCACCAGGATTTGTGCCAGCCATCAAACGGTAGGGAGAGAATATCGCGAATTGCAGCAGAGGAAAATCCGGCGTGGCTGAGCAGGGCGATCGCCTCGGTCAGCGTCATCCCCCGCCCCAGGGTGTGCAGCTCTGACTCGCACTGGGTTAGGCGGGCGTATTCTCGCTCAACACAGCGGTGATCGGGCTGGGATCCGGTGGAGCAAAGTGAACCGCTCACCCACTCATCGACCTGGGACTGGGGAGTGGCCAGAACGCTGTGGATCACCTCAAACTGCAGTACGCCATCGGCGGCATCGGCGGCCTCAATGGGTACGCCCACCATGGATGAGATTGCCCCAATGCGGTGGGCAGGGATGAGGGATGGGGTGCAGTCGGTTAACAGCGATCGCAGGAGGGATGGATTGGCGAGGGCCAGAGCCATCTGCACCTGTTCGAGCCAGTCACAGGCAGCAGCATGGGCGCGATCGCCCGGAGAGGCGACAAACCCCAGTGGCGATGGTGGGTGGGATATTCTGCCGGAGATGAGGCGGTGGTCATACATGGGGCGATCGCCTCGCTTGTATTGGACTGACTGTGGGGATTGAGCCGTAGAGACTGGGCCACAGGATTTAAACAGTAAGTACGTGGTCATGAAAAGCCAGTGGGGTTCGCCCCCCGGCGGGGGCGAACCCCACCATAGCTTCGTGGTTACTACTTAGTCATTGACCTTGATTGTCTATTGTGCCGAGGCATTGGCCTAAGTTGGAACATTCTTGGTTTCTCTTAAGGCGGCTGTTACGAAGCGTGGTTTAGCGTAACAAAACATTAAACAAATTTGCCAAGCGCAATCATATCTGGCGCAAAAAGATTTGACGCAGCGAAGATCCTGTTAAGTACATGGCCATAGATAAAAACAGTGGGGCGCTCCCTCGGTTTTCTAACCTTCGTTTTTCAATGCAGTTCTACTTAATGAGAAACGCTGTAGTCAATGCTTTCATCGTGGCGGGAAATGCCCATCCCGGTAAGAGCGCGCAACCTCCTCTAGATTGGGAGAGAGCCGCTGATACTCTTCTCGAATGGCGCTGTAGCATTCACAGGCGGCTAGCCGTAGACCAATCGGGTCGAGGACAACAATTTTTCCTCGGCTGTAGCGAATTAGATTGGCCTTCTGGAGAGCACTTGCTGCCGTGGTGATGCTGGCTCGACGGGTACCCAGCATTGTTGCCAAAAACTCTTGGGTGAGCTGCAGCTCTTCTGACTGCTGGTAGTCACAGGCCATGGCGAGCCAGCGGGCAAGGCGCTGCTCAATCGAGTGGAGCCGATAGCAGGCCGCCGTCTGGCTAATCTGGACAATCAGTGCTTTGGTGTAGCGCAACAGTAGCCGCCTAAGCTCGGCTCGTTGTTCAAACTCCGTTCGCAGCACCTCTGCCCTCATGCGCACAGCCATTCCAGGAACCTGGACAATGGCACGACGGCAGGTGGTATTGCTTCCTAGATACACTGGATAGCCGAGTATTCCTGTATTGCCGATTACGCCTACTTCAGTCGTGGTGCCATCTTCCATCACGGCCAGCAGGGAGATCATTGCCTGGAATGGGAAATAGACGTGGGTGATCGGCTCGTAGGGTTCGCACAGCACCTGACCCATCTGGAGCGAAACGGTTTCCAGTGACGGCGCGAGTTGCTCGTAATCGTCTGGTGGCAGGGCAGCAAGAAGTTGATTGAAGCCAACTGGACTGTTTCGGAGATCTGCCATTATCCGTTAATGCCTATAAATCGTTACACGACTGCCTTCCCTCCTACTCTACCGAGTGAAAAAATATTCTTACCGAAACTAAAACCGCGTCGAGGTTACAGCGTTTCTCACGCTGAGGAGCAGGGGTGGTTGGTGTGTTACCTGCCCCAAGAAAACATTTAACTATTCAAAAGGGGACTGCCCTTGGAAAGCAGATGGTGCCTGGGGAGGATGCCGACTGAGGGCGGTTTCCACTGCCTGTTGCTGGTCTCGCCGTGTCAGCCAGCGGTGATAGGTGCGGGTGTGAATGGCGACCGAGTGCCCCATCATCTGGGCAGCAATGGTATCAGGCAGGCCAAAGTGAATGGTACGCACGGCCCAGGCATGACGCAGGTTGTAGGGGGAAAACGGTAGGCCGTAGCGGCGGAGCTGGCTGCTCACCTTTTGGCCAATGCGCTGCAGAGTAGTTTGCTCGAGATCGGTTGTCAGGTTGGGCAATGTCACCTCCGTGAGCTGAAATTGCTGCACCCATTCTGGATAGAAAGGCCAGACTTCGCGATCGCCCGTTTTGGTGGTTTCGAGGACGTTCACCGTAGCTGCCGGGTGACCCTGCTGAAGCTGGCTGTAATCAGAGAAAAACACTTCATGGTTGCGCAGACCATAGGTGGCCATTACCCCATAGACAAATCGCCATGCTGGATGGGGAATGGTATGGTAGACCGCAACAATTTCCTCATCAGTGGGTAACTGGCGCGGACGGGCGCGACTGGCGTTGTAGGTGCCCCAGTAGGTCTTTAGATCAGTGGGCAGATCCAGGCGTAAAAAGGTAGCCAACGCGCCGAGGGCGGTGCAGCAAACCTGGCGGCTCCGGGTATGGGCAGGGATGGCTTCGATGGTTTTGTAGATGGCTTCTACCAGGTCCAGGTGGGGAGATGTTTGGGCGATCGCCTCCAGTTTGCGCAGGTAGGGCAGGTAAGCCGTTTCCCAGTTGGCCAGGGCCGATGCGGGGGCGTCCTGCCGCTGGGGCTGGTTAAAAAAATCCTGGCGGAAGGCGTCAATTTTCTGCGCCACATCCATTTCGCAGAGGCGCTGCCCCCCAGCGAGGGGAAGATAGTCGCGCCAGTCAAACGTGCGCTGGATGAGTTGGGCGGCGATGATTTTGGCCTGCTGCTCGGCCTGCTTGACCCCAGCGGGGGTGGCCGGTAGCCCCAGGCTGAGGCGCTGCTGGTGGGGTTTTAAGCGGTGGCGATCGGGGCGGGGGGGCAGGGTTCCCCGCAGACTCAGCTTATTGCCCCGTCGCTCGAGCTGTAGCCCAAGCTGGGCAGCTTTGAGCCGCTGGTTGACCGACTGAATACGAGTGTCGATCGGGTTTTGTTCAGGCATCACCGAATCAAGTGTCGCTGGGAGGTTTTAATAGAAGTTTAACGATTTAAGATAGTAGGAAGGACGACGCCCAACTGGGGATCGCCCTACGTTCTCAGTTGGAAGGGTTTAACGGCTCAATTTCAGTCGCAATAGCTCGTTGCTTCCCAGAGGAGCGCGAGTTTATGAAAGTTTATCGTTACAATCAGTAAAAGATATTAACAGACGAGGAAAGCTGTGGTCACTTCAGGTCGTGTCGGTGTTTTATTGCTCAATTTGGGCGGGCCAGAACAGTTAGAAGACGTTCGTCCGTTCCTTTTTAACCTGTTTTCCGATCCTGAGATTATTCGCCTACCAGTGACCTGGCTACAAAAACCTCTGGCATGGCTTATCTCAACTACTCGCGCCCGCAAGTCCAAAGAAAACTACCGGCAAATTGGGGGCGGTTCTCCCCTCCGCCGCATCACCGAAGAGCAGGCCAGTGCTTTGCAGACAGCGCTGCGGCAGCGGGGCCAGGATGCCCAAGTTTACATCGGCATGCGCTACTGGTATCCCTTCACCGAGGAGGCGATCGCCCGCATCAAGCGCGACGGCATCGAACGATTGGTGATCCTCCCCCTCTACCCGCAGTTTTCCATCAGCACCAGCGGCTCTAGCTTTCGGCTACTCGAGCAAATCTGGCAGGAGGACGCGGCCCTACACAGCGTCGAGCATACGGTGATTACCTCCTGGTACGATCGCTCCGGGTATCTGCAGGCTATGGCCCAGCTCATTGCCCAGGAGCTTGACCAGCTCGACGATCCCGATCAGGCCCATATCTTTTTCAGTGCCCACGGCGTCCCTGTGAGCTACGTCGAGGAAGCGGGCGATCCCTACCAGCGAGAAATTGAGGCCTGCGTTGAGCTGATTATGAAAACCCTCGATCGCCCCAACCCCCATACCCTTGCCTACCAGAGTCGCGTTGGCCCGGTTGAGTGGCTGAAGCCCTACACGGAAGACGCTATTGAAAACTTAGCAAACGAGGGCGTCGATACCCTGATCGTGGTGCCCATCAGCTTCGTTTCGGAGCACATCGAGACGCTCCAGGAAATCGATATGGAATACCGGGAAATTGCTGAAGAGGCGGGCATTGAGCATTTCCGTCGGGTGCCCGCCCTCAACACCCACCCCGTTTTTATCGATGACCTGGCCGCCCTGGTCATTGATGCTTTGGAGGCTCCCAGCCGCAGCCTGATGGAAGTCATTCGGCCACCCCGCGAAACCAAGATGTATCCCCAGGAAAAGTGGGAGTGGGGCATGACCACGGCAGCCGAGGTGTGGAACGGGCGACTGGCCATGCTGGGCTTTTTGGCCCTGCTCGTGGAGCTAATCAGCGGGCACGGGCCGCTGCACTTTGTTGGTCTCCTCTGAGGAGAGTCCCAGGGAAAGATTTATCTTCGGTTAAACGGTTGGTAGGGGCAAATGCCTGTTTGCCTCTACTTCGTCCGGTGGGATCGTTTTCAAAAATCTCCTAAGACCCTATCCAAGAACCCCGGTCGCGATTTGAAATCCTAAAGGAATTCTAAAAACTCTGGCGAATTTTCGGATAGGTGCTGTAGCGTTACGCTTTCGCGTTAGGACACTTAAGAGGTGTGGAACCCCCGCGACGCGGGGTTCCACACTCAAACCTTAGCCCGTAGGGCTATAGTGGCTGGACATTAACTACTCGATCAGCGAATAGACCTGGCCATCAAACAGCAGCCGGGTGATGCCCTTGGCCTGCAGGTAAGGTGTGGTCTTCTGCAATAGGTGGCTGTCGGGAACCTTGACGATGCGCTGGGTGCGGCGGTTGGAGAAGCGTTTGGCGACCCGGTGGTTGTCGAAAACGGGCAGGGTTCTGGCCTGCTCATCGCCGGAGGAAACGTGCCCCAGTTCTGTAAAGTCGCTCAGGGGACGGGTAATCAGTTCGGCGGCCCGATCGATTACCAGATAGCAGGTTTTCGGAAGCTGTGCCTCCGAGAAGGGCAGCACGTTAAGGAAGTTTTTTGCCTGAAATTGGAGCTGGCGGAACTCTTCGTGGCCGCCTCCCTCCTCATCCTCTAAATCGTCTTCGTCGTCCAGATCGTCAAAGTCGTCGTCATCCTCGTCATCCTCGTCATCCTCGTCATCATCTTCGTCGTCCTCACCCACAGCAAGCATCTCATCCTGAAACGGGTGAGATGGGCCGCCTCCAGATTCGCGATAATCTTCCTCATCGCCTTCAGCATCCTCATAGGCGCTTGCGCGGCTGTAATCCGCATCATCTTCCAGAGGATCTTCGGAGGCGGCAGCGAACCAGTTGCTATCGGCCTCAGCGGGGAAGGTACCCAAATCGTCTGAGCTGGCGGGGCTGGTTTTGGTAACCTTAACGGGTGCGGGTTTGGCTGGAGGAAGGCTGGGTTCGGCGGTATCTTCTTCGAGGGGAAGGGGCGATCGCCGGTCCTGTCGCCGTTTGGGCAGTGGCTTACCTGTAAACGTCTGATTGGACGAGTCTTCATCGTCTTCATCCAGCGCGGCGGCAGTAACCCTATCCAGGTCAAAGTCATCTCCTGCCCTGGAGGCGGTGCCGTAGGCAGTGCCTTCAGAGAAAGACTCAGCCGCCGCATCAGGGGCCGCAGCGGGTTGGGGCTTTGGCACCCCAGAGCGCTTTTGCTGCACCAAGGTTTCATAATCATCTGCCGCCAACCCATGTTTGAGGATGCGGCTAATGGTGCTGTTGCTTACCCCGTATCGACTGGCCAGGGTTGACGTAGTTTCTTCGGGGTTGCGATAGAGCGTTAGAATTTCTTCTTTTTCGGAAGTAGTTAGTCGTCTAGAAGCCATAAACACATCTGCCTGATTCAGCAGCACCAGACTCAGCCCGGAACTTAATACTAACAGGTGTGCGCTCTATCTACCTGATTTAACTGGTCTAGGTCTGCCCCGAACGGGGGAATTAACTGCGCCTCCGTGCCCCCCGGCGCGATCGCGTTGACAGGCTATACTCCATCGCCGCGCCGATACTGAACAAGACGCCGCTAAAAATCCAAAATACCTCTGGAAGCGCCCCCGTTTCGTAGTTTTCGATCTGTTCAATCGCGTAGGCGAACCAGATGTCGGCGATGTAGAAGGAAAAAGCGGCTGCCGCAATAAACCGCCAGGATTGGGAGAATCGCCCCCCCCAAAACGCCAGAAGCAGCATGGTAGCCATCACCAGCAGGAAAATATCCCCGACGACGTAGAGCAGGCTAACGATGGCCGCCAGCGGCACCAGGGATTTGTCGAGGGCCACCACCCACTGGGGAGCCTTACTGGATGCGGCAGTTGAGTCTGGAGAAGCCTCTGATGGGACTGGAGGAGCGCTGGGTAACGCCTCTGGAGAGGTTGGTGCACCGCCAGGAGCCGTGGGTGGGGTGGTCGCCAGTGGCAGTGCTCTCTGGGGGGGAACCGAGACTAAAGCTACTACAGGGGTATGGACACCCGACACGGGCGGGGTAGCGGCAGTGGCGGTACTCTCTTCTCCCCCTGCATAGGAAATGAAATATGCTAGCAGGGTGCCGATCACTGCGATCCCCGCGACGATAAGCCATTGGAGAAAGGTGAGGTTCAGCCGCTTGGAAACCACGGCCATGAGCATGCCAATACCCAGCAGCAGGTAGTTCAGCAGGAAGAACAGATCGGCGGGAGACACGTCGGGCGTCAGACCCCAGACCAGCTCCCACCAGCCCAGCAAAATGTTGCCCACAAAATAGGATGAAATTCCCAGGCCAAACAAGAGCCAAACGATTCTGCCGCTGACGATCTGCGGGCTTCGCCAATTGCGAAAGCAGAGGATGGCTGCCGCCAGCATGGCCACATTTTCTAGAAAGTAGGTGATCACGCCATACCATTGGGGGCGGGGCGTAATGGGGCTACCCAGCAGGAAAACCAGAAGCGAAACAACGCCCCAGAAAATTGCGGCGAAAACTACGGTCTGAACAGAAATCAGGGAGCTTGACTTCGAAGCGTTTTTGTTCACAGCTCAAGTCCTCATGCAGCTGCATTGTCAACTAGTTGGCAGCACCTGACGCTGGGTTACGCTAGCAGGGTGCCATCGACGATACCAGATTGGCAATACCGGCTTTGCTGTCTCTTTGGCGATACTGGCGTTGGCGATACTGGCGTTGGCGACACTGGCGTTGGCGACACTGGCGTTGGTGATACTGGCGTTGACGATACTATGTTGGCAATACTATGTCGGCAATTCTTTTTTGGCAATACTATAGCTATCCATCCCATTTCTCAGTAACTCGGTCGCTAAGACGCCGGTTTTAATACAAAACTTGATAATTTTGCTGCTGGTTTAGCACCAAGCCTGGCCGCTGGGTGACTGCTGTAACCAGTTGAGAAAAAGGCGGCGATCGCCATCGGGCATATCCTGCAGGGCATCCATCACCCGCCCCGTGAAGTTAGCGTTCCCGAAGTGGTCTTTCCCCAGGCGATAGAGTTCTTGTAGCAGAGTATTCAGGTGGTGTTCTTCCCAGGGAGGCATCTGGAGGGTGGCCAGGGGATCAATCGTGAGCAGTTGGTTAATGTCGCTGGGAGATTCAGCCTTGGGGAAGCGCCAGCGCTGGAAAACCTCTGAGATTTCTTTTTCAAAAATATTAAGCTGCCGTGCCCCCAGCAAATCTTCAATGTCGATGTAAACGGCCTGGAGCAGCAAGAGGGAAGCCTGGATAAAGGCTGGCGTGATGTCGGTGTCGTCGTCACTGCTGTCGGACTCGCCGCTCAAATGGGTGAGCCGCACTTTGCCCCAGACACTGTATCGTTCTGGCTCTTCCAGGAGGACGCAGGCTTTGCCACGATTGTCCGTCAGCTCGCGCCAAAATGTTCGGGCGTCATCTTCTTGGGCGGCACTGAAGACGCTGATAAGTCGAAACGTTTGTCCCTGATAGGTTAGAATTGGGACTTTTTGATCCCGCTTTGGGTGTTGAATACTGGAGATTTCAACATCCTGCCGTTTTAAGATAAACATGGCGCTGCCGACTGACTCCTGTCAAGGCTGATGATAAACAAAACGGATAGGGAAAGTGCGATCGCCCCGCCTCCATTTTGATAAGCGAATCCAGCTAAACTGATTTTGTGCTAACCCTGATAGTATATATAGGCTTGGAGGTAGATTCTTAAAACAGCCTTACTCAGGATGATGCTGGCAGATCTGCCTGGTCTAAAAACCTCGCTGACCGTATCGAAGATCGCTAACCGTAAATGTGCTGGGTTTAGGTTTCCCAATATCTGGGTTTTAAGAACCTTTGAGTAATTTTTGTGAATGCCGTGGGCAACCTGGTAGCAGAGGATTATCTTCGCTGTCCAGCGCGCCCAACCTCGTCGCCCTGCTCCAGTAGCTCAGTGGATAGAGCATCTGCCTTCTAAGCAGCCGGTCGCAGGTTCGAATCCTGCCTGGGGCGTCCTGGAACTCCTGCATCCCAACCTTCTCACGGTTCCTCCCATGATTCAATATCCCACGCCAAGATTTTTGCGGGATGGGCGATCGCCCGTTCCATAGCCAAATCATGACAAATCCGGGCGATCGCCCCCGGTTCATTCCCAATGGACTTCTTTTAAACTGAAGAAGCCAGGATGAATGAACCCCAAAGGATTCACCTGGATTCTGACGCCCCCTCACATTGAATGCTGTTCGCCATGCCGCATTGTTTTGGATTGCCTCATCCCTATGGTTGAACTTCTTGCTGCCCTCTCTGCTTCGGCTGCCGTAGGAATGCGCGTTATGCTCCCCCTGCTGCTCATTGGGTTACTCTCTGGAACCGATCTCTGGCAGCATGTTCCCGTCCTGTCCCATTTATCGTCGCCGGTGCTATTTGGTATTCTCGTGAGCGGGTCGGCTTTCGAAGTACTGGTTTCCAAAGAACGGTTGGGGCGGCGGCTGGTGCAAATTCTGGAGCTATTGATGAGTCCGTTTGTAGGGGCGATCGCCAGTATCGCTGTCATTACCCAGGCTACCGACTTACCGCTGATCGTCTTCTGGCTGCTGGGGCTGGTGGGTGGTTTGCTTTCCCTGGTGCTCCACCTCGTCCAGGTAGGCTGGTTCTACCGGCTTCGGGGGCTGCCCACCTGGTGCGTTTTCACCCAGGATTTGCTCTGTGTGCTGCTGATTTTCATGGCGTTTGGTGCTCCCCAGCAGGGGGGGCTGATTGCCCTGGTGTTGCTCTGGTTGGCGATTCGCAGCTCCACCTCATGGCAGCGCTGGCAGCGCCAGGGTCGTATTCTCAAGCATCATCCGGAGGAGAGCCTGGAGTTTTCTTCGCCGCCCCATGGCCCCTGAGGGTTCCCGTCTAAAGCGGCATAAGATGAATCGCGGCGCGCCCCACATAACTTCGTTTTATAGCTACCTACTTGGGAGATTCCCAGGGAAAAATTTACCTTCGGTTAAACGGTTGGCAGGGGCAAATGGCTATTTGCCCCTACGTCGTCTGGTAGGGACATTTGCCAAAATCTCCTTACCTGGCTGAATTTGTACCCTCAGCTTACAAAGTTAGCGGCTTTGAGCATGTGGTAAGTAATCAGGAGCTGGGTGAGGGCCAGGGGATAGCTTTGCAGCGTTTCTCCGGTGGTACCGATGACCTTCCCTAGATTTTCGTTGCCCTCCAGGCTGCAAAACTGCCCCAGGTAAGGCACCTCATTACACAAAACGTGCTCCAGCTCTTTTACCTGTGCGCTGGTGGCGTGGCCGTCAATTTCTAAAACATCGACCGGTTTGCCCATGTCGCGATCCAGCCCCAGGCGGATGGCCTCGCCCAGGTGATTGCCGTCTGGGTTGAGGATGTGGGTGAAATCGGGGTGGGGAATGGTGGGGCGCAAAACTAATCGGGCATTGAGCACCACTTCACTCTGCTCGGAATTATCGTCGGGCGGATAGAAAGACACCACCACATCGGCCCACTGGCGCTGGGGTCGAATAAACGCCTCCGAATCGGGTTCGCGTTTCCGCAACTGTTCGACGACTTGCTCTGGCTGGTAACCCCGCTTACGGGTATCGCGCCGCACCTTCCACTCCGTTCGCAGGGATTCGGGCGGGGCCAGGTAAACCTTGACATCGTAGCTGTCTCGCATGCCCCGCGTTGCATATCCCAACAGCCCTTCCACGATCACAAAGCGGTTGGGCTTAACGTATTCTGGAGGATCAAATGTTCCGGTAGAGTGGTTGTAAATCGGCTTGAGGATGGGCTGGCCGGTGCGTAGTAAAGATAAGTGCTGCTGGATGATGTCTAGATAGTTGCAGTCGGGATGGAGAGCAGAAATCCCCAACTCTGCCCGCTGCTTGCGGTCATAGCGGTGATAGTCATCGGTGCAGATGATGGTAACGGTGTCTTCGCCCAGAATCTGCGCCACCCCCCGCGTCAGGGTCGTCTTTCCCGCTGCACTGTCTCCTACGATGCCCAGAATAATTGGACGACCTGCCATGATCCCTCCTGCTCGGTGGCGATAACGCTGCTGCGACAAACCAGTTGCGATCGAAATAACCAGGCCGAACAGCGGATATTAATCCTCTGAGCCAGGAGCACCCCTAGGGAAGCCCATTTGACCGTTGGTCTGGCCCATTTTTTATGCTTGCCATAAGTTATTCAAATCGTTTCCATATTGTAGACAGGAAGGGGAGCCAACTCAAGAAACTGGGTAAGGTTTGGCAATCTTCCCATCATATTTGTTTACAAATCGTTTATGTGAGCTTAACCCACCGTTAATGCCAAACGGGGGCGATCGCCCTTTTCCCAGACTCATCCTCTGTAGGGACAAGTATAAGGACAAGCCGTTAAGGTAACGCCTGACGTATCCGCAGATGACGCAGATGACGCAGATGGTCGCAGGTGGAGAGTAGCGGCAGAGCTGCCCGGCGGGGGTGTCCAGCTTTGAGGCTTATCCAGAGCGGATATGCAAGTTGCGCATGTCTGCAATGCACCACCAGGATTGGCAGATTGGTTTGGTAGTTGAAGTTACAAAATAACTTGGATGATGGCCAATAATAGGTATCAATCAGTCCACAGGAAGCTATTGCCAAGAAAGTCAAGTTTTTCTTGTTTCATAGTTTGGTTTTCTTGCCGTCATAGTTGACGTTAATGAACGGTGGCGATCGCCATAAGCCTTATAGGCAGGCGTTTCGAGCTTTGATGCCTAATCATTATTAGCCGTCAAAAACTATTCAGTCAAACCTGTAAGTGCTTGAGCAATTTTAATTACATTTTTTTGGGGTGCGCCCCCAAGAAATAATTTTGCTTAACTACTTAAACCGAGCAAGCTGAAGGGTTTACCTAGCCAGACTTTGTTCATTCACATAGGCCAAGTTTGTGACTAATGTAACCATCAATACCAACAAATCCCTCAATAAGTTCGAACGATTAAAGGCCGAGAAGGATGGTCTGGCCGTCAAGCATGAGTTAGACCAATTTGCCCAGATGGGTTGGGAAGCGATGGATGAGGGCGATCGAGACCAGCGGTTGAAGTGGCTCGGCCTGTTCTTTCGCCCCGTCACCCCCGGTAAGTTTATGCTGCGGCTGCGGCTGCCCCACGGGGTGATCTCCAGCGCCCAAATGCAAACCCTGGCGGAGATTGTGCAGCGCTATGGCGAAGACGGTAGTGCCGATATCACCACCCGGCAAAACCTGCAGCTACGCGGCATTCGCCTTGAGGACGTGCCGGATATTTTTGGGCGGCTGCAGGCGGTGGGCCTGACTTCCGTGCAGTCCGGCATGGACAACGTCCGCAATATCACCGGCTCTCCGGTGGCGGGCATTGATGCCGCCGAGCTGATCGACACCCGCGACCTGGTGCAGCAGGTGCAGGACATGATCACCAACGGCGGGCAAGGCAACCCTGAGTTCACCAATCTGCCCCGCAAATTCAACATCGCCATCGAAGGGGGGCGGGACAATTCGGTTCACGCCGAAATCAACGACATCGCCTTTGTTCCGGCCTACCGGGACGGGGTAATCGGGTTCAACGTGCTGGTGGGCGGCTTCTTCTCTGCCAGACGCTGTGCGGCGGCAATTCCCCTGAACGCCTGGGTGCCCCCCAACGAGCAGGTGGTGGATCTGTGCCGCGCCATTCTGGAGGTGTATCGCGACCACGGTCTGCGGGCCAATCGCCAGAAGGCCCGTCTGATGTGGCTGATTGACGAGTGGGGGCTGGAGGCGTTTCGGGCTGCCGTGGTTCAGCAACTGGGGCGGGATTTGCTCGCCGCCACCGAAGAAGACGAAATCGACTGGGACAAGCGCGACCACGTCGGCGTTTACCCCCAGAAGCAGGCCGGTTTCAGCTATGTTGGGCTGCATGTCCCCGTGGGACGGCTCCAGGCATCCGATATGTTTGACCTGGCCCGCCTTGCTGAAGTCTACGGCAGCAGCGAGATTCGGCTGACGGTGGAGCAAAACGCCCTCATCCCCCATGTGCCCGACGCCCATCTGGAACCCTTGCTGCAGGAGCCGCTGCTCCAGCGGTTTTCCATCCAGCCTGCGCCTCTGACGCGATCGCTCGTTTCCTGCACGGGGGCACAGTTCTGCAACTTTGCTCTGGTGGAAACCAAGAATCGGGCGCTGGCGATCGCCCAGGAACTGGAAGCCGAACTGGACTTCCCCAACCCCATTCGCATCCACTGGACGGGCTGCCCCAACTCCTGTGGCCAGCCCCAGGTGGCCGACATTGGCTTTATTGGCACCAAGGTGCGCAAAAATGGCCAAACCGTGGAAGGGGTCGATATTTACATGGGGGGCAAGGTGGGCAAAGACGCCCAACTGGGGGAATGCATTCGTAAAAGTGTTCCCTGCGATGACTTGAAGCCCATTTTGAAAGATTTGATGATGCAAACCTTTGGCGCAACTCCCAAAGCGTAACGCCAAAGCAAGTCCGTGTCGTCTCTGTTCACTCTTTGGAATTCTGGAAGGTACTTGATGCTGAAAGAAATGTGGTCCTTTCACGGACGCTACAAAATTCTCCACATGACCTGGTTCGCTTTCTTCCTGACCTTTGTAGTGTGGTTTAACTTTGCTCCCCTGGCCACCGCCATTCAGGAAGAGTTTGGTCTGGAGGTCGGTCAAATTCGCACGATCGCCATTTGCAACGTGGCCCTCACCGTCCCTGCCCGCATTATTATTGGGATGCTGCTAGATCGCTACGGGCCTCGCCGCACCTACTCTTTGCTGCTGATTTACGCCGCCGTACCCTGTCTTGCCTTTGCCTTTGCCCAGAACTACGGGCAACTGGTGGCCAGCCGGTTGCTGCTGAGCATTGTGGGAGCGGGCTTTGTCATCGGCATTCGCATGACCGCCGAGTGGTTTCCCCCCAAGGAAATTGGTCTGGCTGAGGGCATCTACGGGGGCTGGGGCAACTTTGGTTCGGCGGCGGCGGCCTTTACCCTGCCCACCATTGCTGCCTTTTTGACCTTTGGTTCGGGTAGTGTTTTGAACTGGCGACTGGCGATCGCCGCGACCGGCATCATTGCCGCTGTGTATGGGGTGATCTACTATTTCAACGTTCAGGATACGCCCCCCGGCAAAGTCTATCAGCGTCCCCGAAGCGCCCGTGGCATCGAAGTGACCACCAAGCGCGACTTCTGGTACCTGATGCTGATGAACGTGCCCCTCACCGCTATTTTGATGGTGCTGGCCTGGCGCTTACAAAAGGTGGGCTTCTTCTCAACGGGAGCTATGTATATTGCCATGGTTTGCTTGCTGGGCCTCTACCTGTTCCAGGCATACAACTGCTTCGTTGTGAACAAAGATCTCCTGCTGGGCCGTAAGCAATATCCCGCGGAAGATCGGTACAGCTTCAACCAGGTGGCCTTGCTGGAACTCACCTACATCGTTAACTTCGGCTCGGAGCTGGCGGTGGTGTCTATGCTGCCCGCTTTCTTTGAACTGACCTTTGGCCTGAGCAAACAGGCTGCGGGCATGATTGCCGCCAGTTACGCCTTTATGAACCTGATGTCTCGCCCCGGTGGGGGTTTGATTTCTGACCGCATGGGTAGCCGCAAGCAAACCATGGCGGTGCTGACCCTGGGCATGGGCGTTGGCTACTTGATGATGAGCACGGTAACCGGGGGCTGGTGGCTGCCTCTGGCGGTGCTGCTCACCATGGCCTGCTCCTTCTTTGTGCAAGCCGGTGAAGGCTCCACCTTTGCCATGGTGCCTTTGATTAAGCGACGCATTACGGGACAGATTGCTGGCAACGTAGGAGCCTACGGCAACGTGGGGGCGGTAGCCTACCTCACTATCTACAGTTTGCTGCCTTCGGATGGAGCGGGCGATCGCATCTTCTTCCAGGTGCTGGGCGTGACTTCGGTGATGGTTGCTTTCCTGTGCTTCTTCTTCCTGCGGGAACCGAAGGGATCCTTTGCAGAGTTCCATGAAGGGGAGGAGGAACTGGTGCCAACTCATTCGCCCGCAATGCCTGAAGACCAGTCAGCGCAGTTGTTTTAAGTGTACCGGTGGGCGATGCCCACCCTAGCTGTTAGCAATTATCTACTGGATGTTCAACAGGGGGCGGCACCACCGTCCCCGATTTCTACCATATTTGTCTATGACCGACTCTACCAAAACCCTCTGCCCCTACTGCGGCGTTGGCTGTGGCCTGGAGGTACAGCCCCCCGCTCGCCCTGGTAAAGCCGTTCATCGCGACGGTCAAGGAAATCCCATTTGGAAGGTAATGGGCGATCGCGCCCATCCCTCCAGCCTGGGTCAGGTGTGCGTCAAGGGGGCCACCGTCAGTGAAGCGCTGGATAAAAGTCGGCTCAAGTATCCCATGATGCGCGAAAGCCTGGGGGAACCCTTTCGTCAGGTTTCCTGGGACGAGGCCCTGGATCGCATCGTGGCCCGTATCCGTGCCATTCTCCAGGTCAAAGGGCCGGATGCCATTTGCATGTACGGCTCCGGACAGTTTCAAACTGAGGACTACTACGTGGCGCAAAAGCTGCTGAAGGGTTGCTTGGGTACCAATAACTTTGACGCCAACTCTCGGCTTTGCATGTCCTCCGCCGTTGCCGGATATATCCAAAGCTTTGGAGCCGATGGCCCGCCCTGCTGCTATGCAGATCTGGAGGAGACCGACTGCGCCTTTCTTATTGGCACCAACACGGCGGAGTGCCATCCCATTATTTTTAATCGCCTGCGGAAACACCACAAGAAGAACCGTAACGTCAAGCTAATCGTCGTCGATCCCCGCCGAACCCAGACCGCAGAAGCGGCGGATCTCCACCTGGCAATCCGTCCCGGCACAGACATTGACCTGATGAACGGCATCGCCCACCTGCTGCTGCGCTGGGGCAAAATTGCCTCCCTGTTTATGGACGAATGTACCACCGGCTTTGCCCAGTACGCGGAGGTGATTCGCCAGTATCCGCCTGAGCTGGTGGCCCGCCACTGCGGTATTCGCCTGGACGATCTGGAACGGGCGGCGCGCCACTGGGCAGAGAGCGATCGCGTCCTCTCCCTCTGGTCCATGGGGCTTAACCAGTCAGCCGAAGGCACCGCGAAAGTCCGTACCCTGATCAACCTCCATTTGATGACCGGCACCATCGGCAAGCCCGGTGCTGGCCCCTTCTCCCTCACCGGGCAGCCCAACGCCATGGGGGGACGGGAAGCGGGGGGATTGGCCCACATCCTGCCGGGGTATCGGCTGGTGAAAAATGCCCAGCATCGGGCGGCGGTGGAGCAGGCCTGGGAGTTGCCTGCGGGCAGCATTTCCCCCCGACCGGGACTGGCCGCCTGGGATATGATTCGCGGGTTAGAGCAGGGCACGGTGGACTTGTTGTGGGTGGCGGCCACCAATCCTGCCGTGAGTATGCCCGACCTGGAGCGCACCAAGGCGGCGTTGCGGCGATCGCCCTTCACCATTTGCCAGGATGCCTACTATCCCACGGAGACAGCCCTTTACGCCCACGTCCTGCTGCCCGCGGCCCAGTGGAGCGAAAAGGCGGGAACGATGACCAATTCCGAGCGGGTGGTTACCCTGTGTCCGGCCTTTCGTGAGCCGCCGGGGCAGGCCAGGGCCGACTGGGAGATTTTTGCCGAGGTGGGGCGGCGGCTGGGGTTCGAGCGGCAGTTTTCCTTCCCGTCAGCGGCGGCGGTTTATGCTGAATTTACCCAGATCACGGCGGGGCGTCCCTGCGACCTCTCAGGGCTGAGCCATGATCGCCTCCAGGCTGAAGGCCCTATTCAGTGGCCCTGCCCCGCTGGCACCAGTCCAGAAGCCGCAAAGCTGACCAAACGGCTCTACACCGATTTCCGTTTCCACACCCCCGACGGTCGGGCAAGGTTTGCCGCCTGCCATTCCCGAGGGCTGGCGGAACCTCCCAGCCCCGACTATCCCCTGGTGCTTACCGTGGGACGGCTCTATGGCCACTGGCACACCCAAACCCGCACGGGACGCATCGAGAAAACCGCTAAGATGCACCCCGAACCCTTTGTGGAGATCCACCCCCGTGACGCCCAGCGGCTGAATGTGGAGAATGGGGAACAGGTGGAGGTGCGATCGCGCCGGGGCTATATTCGGATCAAGGCGCTGGTCACCCAGGCCATCAGTCCGGGAACGGTGTTTGCCCCTATGCACTGGGGCGCACTCTGGGCCAAAGATGCCGAGGCCAATGCCCTCACCCACCCGGAAACCTGCCCCGATTCTCTCCAGCCAGAGCTGAAAGCCTGTGCGGTGCGGGTATCCCCGGCGGCGGTTGAGGACCGGGAGGGGGCGATGCATACTGCGCACAGACAAGCCACCGCCACCGCGGCTGTCACCCATGCTGATACAAGTCTCGAATCGGTACCCTCTTTATGACTTTCTTCGCCTTTGAAGCCGACTTTGTCCAATCCCTCCGCTGTATTCCCATGCAGGTGCGCTATAAGCTGGATACCTGCGGCATCAAGCTCAAGCTCGACCACTGGCTCCGCTTCAGCCCTACCGAAAGGCAGGCGCTGGTAGACCTCCCCTGCGAAACTCCGGCTGAGGTCGAGGCCTACCGCCACCACCTCCAGGGGTTGGT
Source organism: Synechococcales cyanobacterium (assembly GCA_035285585.1). Taxonomy (GTDB): domain Bacteria; phylum Cyanobacteriota; class Cyanobacteriia; order CAKZMO01; family CAKZMO01; genus JAYKGU01. The sequence goes on along the minus strand of JAYKGU010000293.1, from coordinate 60,916 downwards.
CACCCACTACACCAGCTCACCGGCTCAGGGCTTGTCCATCGATCCCGCTCCCCCCTGGCACAACCCCAGTGAGATTCCACCCCAGATCCAGGAAAAGGCCCAGGCGGTTGACGTGCCCCTCTCCCTGGAGGACTGGGCCGCACTCACGCCCATGCAGCGCTTTGCCCTGATCAAGCTCAGCCGCCCCAGCCACGAAAACCATAACTTTCTTCCGGCACTCAAAGAATTCAGGCTTGTCTCAACTCCTGATTGACGTGCTACAGGGCCAATCGCGGACGGATGCCGTGCTGCCGGTAGCGCCAGTAGTCTTGCAAAATGCGATCGTGGTCAAAGCACAGATTTTTGGGGCAGCGCCACATTTCAAAAACCGCCAGATCCTTGGCGTCGTCGCTGGCGTTAGGCTCGCCGGTGGCCGTGGCCAGAAAAACGACGGACAGGGTGTGCTGCCGGGGATCGCGGGCCGGATCGGAATAAACCAGTAGCTGCTCCAGCAGGGTCACCTCCAGCCCCGTTTCCTCCAGGGCTTCCCGCTGGGCTGCCGCCTCCACCGACTCGCCATAATCCACAAAGCCCCCCGGTAAGGCCCAGCCGTAGGGAGGATTTTTTCGCTCAATCAGCACGATGGGCTGGTGGGGGCGATCGACGAGTTCAATGATTAAATCAACGGTGGGAGCGGGGTTGCGATAGGTCACAGGCTTCAGATTGAAGGGAAATTTCAGGGCATGGGGGCGGCTGGCTATTCACCATCATAGGGGCGATGGGGCGTTGACATTCACCGTCAGCTCCAGATCGCTGATGGCCGCCAGCAGTTCCTTCATCACCAGCCGGACGCTGCCATCCCGGAGCTGCACCCGATCCCAGTGCTCCAGGTAGCAATGGCAATCGCCCTCGAATGCCGTCAGCAGGCTGGCCTCAATTTTTTCATCCCCCAGATATTCCTGGAGCGTCGGGCCAGCCACGTCGTTCCACATCAGCCGGACCAGGCTGGTTGGCTCTTTGCGGTCGATGCAGTCGAAGAACCACTGGAGGATGTCGAGCAGGCGGACGGTCTGGTGAACGGTCGCCGGAAAGAGGTAGTCCATCCCCTGGCGGCACTGGCAGTAGAAGTCGATGAACAGGCTGGAGGCCGGGTCTGGGTACTGGGGTTTGAGGGCCTGCACGGCGGCGATGAGCTGTTTGGTTTCGGGGGTGATGTTCATGGTGGGGAAGGAATTGGTGGCGATCGCCCACCACCCTATCACCTGCGGCACAAATTCTCTGCTGGCTAGAACACGAACACCTGGGCAAGGAACATTCCCAGGGTAGATCCCCTCGCGGCAGTGACCTTGCTATTTTTTGGAAATCTCACCTAGAGGGTCACCTACCCGCAGGCGCGCTTCGGTTTTCTCTGACTAATTTTTTTAACTAAACGCTCTCCAATCATCACCCATCTTCTCCTATGCATGTTGCAGTTTGGCCCGGTGACGTATACCCCCTCGGTGCATTTTGGGACCACAAAGGCACCAACTTCGCCTTATTTTCTGAACACGCGACGGCGGTTGACCTGTGCCTGTTTGATCGGGAGGGCACAGAAACCCGCGTTCCCCTCACAGAGGTGAGCAACTTTGTCTGGCATGGCTACCTGCCAGGAATCGGCCCTGGCCAGGAATATGGCTATCGGGTGCATGGCCCCTACGCCCCCCAGGAGGGGCACCGCTTCAACCCCCACAAGCTGCTCATCGATCCCTATACCAAAGCCATTTCCGGCGAAGTGGGGAATGGGCCTGAACTCTTTGGCTACGACTGGGAAGACCCGGAAGAAGACCTTTCTTACTCTGATCTAGATAGTGCCCCCCTCATGCCCAAGTCCGTCGTGGTGGATGAAACCTTTGACTGGGAAGGCGACACTCTGCTGCGCACCCCCTGGCATGAAACCATCATTTACGAAGTGCATGTGAAAGGGTTTACCCGCCTGCACCCCGATGTGCCTGAAGAACTCCGGGGTACCTACGCCGGGCTGGCCCACCCGGTCGCCATCGAGCACCTGCAGCGGTTGGGCATCACCGCCGTGGAGTTGATGCCCATTCACCACTTCCTTTCCCGTCCTGGCCACCTGGCCGATCGGAAACTGCGCAACTACTGGGGCTACGACTCCATCAACTTTTTTGCGCCCTTTTCGGGATACAGCTCCAGCGGCACTTTGGGAGAACAGGTCAAAGAGTTTAAGCAGATGGTCAAAACCCTTCACCTGGCAGGGATTGAGGTCATTCTCGACGTCGTCTACAACCATACGGGGGAGGGCAACCACTTTGGGCCGACCCTGTCCCTACGCGGCGTGGATAACGCCAGCTACTATCGCCTGGTGGAAGACGACCCCCGCTATTACATGGACTTCACTGGCTGCGGCAACTCCCTCCACATGCGTAGCCCCCAGGTGCTGAAGCTGATTATGGACAGCCTGCGCTATTGGGTAATAGATATGCATGTGGATGGCTTTCGGTTTGACCTGGCCTCCGCCCTGGCGCGAGAGCTGTATGACGTGGATCGGCTGTCTGCCTTTTTTGACCTGATTCACCAGGACCCAGTGCTGGCCGGGGTAAAGCTGATTGCCGAGCCCTGGGATGTGGGTACGGGCGGCTATCAGGTGGGCAACTTCCCGGTGAACTGGTCGGAGTGGAACGGCCAGTATCGCGATACGGTGCGGGACTTTTGGCGGGGGCAGGATGAAACCCTGGGCGAGTTTGCCTACCGCATCACGGGCAGCCCCGATCTCTATTTCCAGATGAACGGGCGACAGCCCAACGCCAGCATCAACTTCATCACCGCCCACGATGGCTTTACGTTGAACGACCTGGTGAGCTACAACGACAAGCACAATGAAGCCAATGGCGAAGATAACCGGGACGGAGAAAGCAACAACTCCTCCTGGAACTGCGGCGAAGAAGGGCCGACCGACAATCCCAACGTCCTGCGCCTGCGCGAACAGCAGCGGCGCAATTTCCTCACGACCCTGTTTCTGTCCCAGGGGGTACCCATGCTGCTGGGGGGCGATGAAATAGGCCGCACCCAGCAGGGCAACAACAATGCCTACTGTCAGGACAATGAAGTTTCCTGGTTTGATTGGCATCTGCCCGACGGCAACGAGGATCTGATTAACTTTTGCCGGGAGCTGATCTACTTCCGGCGGCAGCACCCGGTCTTCCGGCGACGCAAGTGGTTCCAGGGGCGGGCCATCCACGGAACCGGGGTGACAGACATTAGCTGGCACAACCCAGACGGCAGCGAGATGAACCAGGAGCAGTGGGATGTGGGCTATATCAAGTCCATCGGCGTCTTTTTGAATGGCGACAAAATTCCCAGCCCCGGCGACCAGGGAGAGCGCATCAGCGACAATGACTTTCTCATGTTTTTCAATGCCCACTACGAGACGATTGAATTCAACCTGCCGGAATTGTTTCAAGAGTATCCCTGGAGGGTGGTGATTGACACAAAAGAACCCCGCTTCATCAGCGAGGAGCAACTTTTTACGGGGGAGCAGATTGTCCCGGTGGCGGCCCGCTCGCTGATGGTTTTGCAGCGGGTGATCTAAAGATCCAGAGCCTGGATGGTCAGATCCTTCGGCGTGATGGTGAAACTGTGGCGATCGCCCCCGGCAATAAAAGTGGCGATCGCCCAACACCTGAGGAATATTTGGCTGAGCAGCCGCAAGGACAGCCCCGTGGCGGCTCAGCCGTTATCCCTTGACGCACATCACCTGCTTCAGGGTGGCGACCACCTCCACCAGATCGGACTGGTTGGCCATCACCTGCTCAATGGGCTTATACGCCGCTGGAATTTCATCCAGAACCCCTTCATCCTTGCGGCATTCTACGCCCTGGGTTTGCTGAATCAGATCGTCCAAAGTGTAGGCTTTCTTGGCCTTGGCGCGGGACATCAGGCGGCCCGCCCCGTGGGAGCAGGAGCAGTAGCTTTCTGCGTTCCCCTTACCCTTGACGATGAAAGACTTGGCACCCATGGAACCAGGGATAATGCCGTAGTCATCCTGCTGCGCCCGCACCGCCCCCTTCCGGGTGACGTATACAGATTCGCCAAAGTGGGTTTCTCGCTCCGCGTAGTTGTGATGGCAGTTGACTTGAATAGAGGGCTTGAACGGCTTGCCTCCGGCCACGGCCTGCTCCACCACCCGCTTAAAGCGATCCATCATGACGACCCGGTTGAACAGGGCATAGTTCTGTGCCCACTGCAGGTCGCGCCAGTAGGCTGCAAACTCCGGCGTTCCCTGGACAAAGTAGGCCAGATCCCGATCCGGCAGCTTCAGGTCAGCTAACTTTGCCAGATCCTTGGCGGTTTCAATGTGGCGCTGGGCCAGCATGTTGCCAATGTTCCGAGAACCGGAATGCAGCATCAGCCAGACCGTTCCCTCGGTGTCAATGCAGCACTCAATGAAATGGTTGCCGCCCCCCAGGGAACCCATCTGCTTCAGGGCTTTGGACTCTAGATTCTGCACTTTGGGATGCAGGTCTTTGAAATCGCGCCACCCCTGCCAGTTGGTAACCTCTTTGGCGATCGCCTTGTTCTCGTTAAAGCCAACGGGAATCAGCCGTTCCACCTCCGAGCGAATCTGCTTCAGCTTGCCGTCAAGCTGGGCGGCCTGGTAGGGAGTCTTAATGGCACACATGCCGCAGCCAATATCAACCCCCACTGCAGCGGGCATAATCGCTTCTTTGGTTGCAATCACCGAACCGACCAATGCACCCTTCCCCAGGTGAACGTCGGGCATCAGGGCAACGTGCTTGTGAACAAAGGGCAGCGAAGCTACGTTCTTTGCCATCTTCACCTCGTCGTGACCTAATTCGTGCCCTGCCCAGGAGAGGACTGGCACGGATGCGGATAATGGTAACTGTTGATAGGGCATGGCTTCGTGTCCTTATTTGTTATAACCGATGTCTACCAGTTGGGCTACGGGAGTAGGAAACAGGAGGATAGGGAGACTGACCCAGTAATCTCCCATGCCCCCCGACCGGAAAGGAAGGAATCGAACCCTCAAACACTTGATCAAAGTCAAGTCGCTTTGCCTATTTGCGTACTTCCCAATAAGTTAGCAGGCTTTGCCATCTTGCAGCAGGCGATCGCCCACCTGATTCCCACGACTATCCATAGCGGTGACGGGACTCGAACCCGCGAGTAATCCGGAGCCTTAAAACGCGCTTCCCCAACTCACATCCCTGCTTTGTCAGGTGCAACTGCAAATTCGGCTTTCCGGCTGCCCCTTACGTGGGCTGGTTCCCAACCTGGGGGGCTATCCTCCAGCTAGTCCAACGTTTGCTGGTGCTCTACCTTCTGAGCTACACCGCTGTGTTAAAAGAATGGGGGGCGTAGATTTTTGTTCCGTCGTAGAGTAGATCTTTGGGCGATCGCTTTTCAAGGTTCGAAGTGGATTGCTTCAGCGGCACCTAAAAGAAGCAACGCCGCTCCAAATGGTCGATTTGCTGGAGATGCAGGAGTGCCAGGGTTGAATTTGGGAAAATTTTGCACGCTTCAAGAGAAGCTGCATACCTGAAAGGGAGCGAATAATCATGGTCTTAACTCCTTTGCTCATCCCATGCTACAAGAATAATACAACGTGCTACAAGCGTCAAGAGGTACTACAACTTTTTTTTGGGACTGTTCTGGGGACTCTTTCAAGGCTTGGTAGAACCTGCTGCTACAAGCTTCTCAGAGCTTTCCTGGAGTTTTATAAAACCTGCTGGGGCAACTTCAAACAAACGGCCAGATTGCGTAAGTCCTATTCCTGTTCTTTCCAGAACTGCTCCGCAAGTGCCAGGGACAGATAGGGGTTCCCGCTTAAAGTGGGACAAAATTAACGGGACAGTGGGGCGCTGTGCGCCCCACTGTCCAGCCTTAAGTTGATACCCGGCAGATAGTTCCTGGAAAACACCACCACCTGATTCTGTAATACGGAGGCTGGCCCGGTCGGTTGCATAACTTGCATGGTAAATTCCTCAAAAAACAACCCCCGCTGCTGGGTACCAGGAGCGGGGGGCGGGAAGGTTGAAAGGCTTTTCCCTAGGTCGGTGTCAGGGTGTCCCTGCACCTCCCGCTCTGTATTCGTTGCTTCGAACTAAACCACTGAGTAAGCAGCACCTTTGAGTTGCCCAAACCTGAATAAGGTCGGCACGGCATGGCGCTGCGTAGGGTCGGTCGGAGGGTGCGGTTCATAGAAGGCTGCGGGTTCGTAAAATAACACTCACTGCTGACATACTACATTTGTAGCATGTCATTGACTACCCTTTCATCGACATTCAGGCGACTGATCGTCACTACACGCGAACGGGGCAATAGTCCGGACATTTGCCAATGAAAATTCCGTTACCGCTCCGGAGGGGAATGGCACCATCTTACCCATATTCAAGGGCAACAACTTGAAGGGAAGCTTTCCCAAGGATAGAACTCAGGAGTCAGTAGCCAGTAGCCGCCCCCTACTGAATTCTGACTCCTGGATTCTGAATTCCTCGCCAACCAGGATTTCCTGGCTTAAGTGGATATCCCATACTCAGAGTGCCGGATTCGTGCCTATTGCATAATCCTCTATTTAAAACAGTCAATTACGTAACAAAATATTGAAATCCCTCCATTACATAACAATCCCAGTTATTGTATAAGAGTACACAGAAAAAAGGAGGTGTTGTGAGTAAGAGGCTGACAATTGCGGTTCCAGAGGCGCTGTATGAGCGCCTGCAGCGGGTCAAGCATCATCTCAACATCTCAGCAATATGCCAGGAGGCATTAAATATGGTTGTCACCCATGAAGAACTGAAGCTCCAAACCAGCCAAGACAATTTAGTCGAACGTCTACGCGCCGAGAAACAGGTTTTGCTCAACAAAGTGCGCCAGGAAGGATTTGAGCTGGGTATTCGCTCCACCTCTCAGCTTTCCTACAAAGATTTTCAGCACTTTGAAAGGGTCAGTCCCCTGGCATCCTCGTTAGATGAAGAAGTGCTGGATTACCTGTGGACTTACCTGGATACTCGTGGATTCCCAGAAGCTGCACGGGTTCACGATCCGGACTTTGGCCACCTGCTGGAGGTTAGCCCCCAAAGCCGTATTCTCTTTGCCCAGGGCTGGATTGATGGCGTGCTATCCGTCTGGCAAACTGTCAAATGCCAGGTTGATCAAGACTAATCGCTTCAAGACTAATCGCTTCAAGACTAGCCGCCGCTTTTAGCTAACGGGCCGTTAATTAAGGAGATTTCCAGGAAAAAACTTACCCTCGGTTGAACGTTTGGTAAGGGCAAATGGCCATTTGCCCCTACGTCGTCCAGTAGGATCATTCTCAAAAATCTCCTAAGTATCTGGACATAAATAAAACAGGTAGGGTGCGCCTCCCCGGCGGGGGCGCACTCTTCACCATGTCAAACCAGGGAGCCTTCGGCGAAGGCTTCCAGAGACTCGCTGACGGCAATCAATACATTGCTCGACTTGACCAGGGCGCAGACGACTTTACCAACCTTCAGTCGCAACCGTTGGGCAGATGTGGTGGTGATGACTGAAGTGATTTCAAAGCCAGGGGCAACTTCTACCGTGACCTCGGTGTTGATGCCATCCTGGTGAAGCCTGGTAATGCTTCCCTGGAAAAGGTTGCGGGCGCTCACTTGAAACGGGGCTAGTGCCTTTTTACGCCCATTCTCTTCAGTTTCAGTGGGGTGCTTGGCGCTTTGTGGCGGTGCTGGTGGTGGTGCTGTGTCCAGATTTCTTACCAACTCCCGCAACACCTCGGTTTTAGAGCGTTGGGTCTGCTGGCAGTAAGTTTCAAGAATGTCCCGCTCTTCTGGGGAGGCCTGGAAGGTGATCCAGCCTTGATCTTTTCTAGGCATTGGCGTAATATACCAGCTTAGTTGGTAAGGTGCGATCGCGTTGGTTGGTAAAGTCTATTCCGTGGCAGATTGCTCAAATCTGTATCAGATTAGACGATTAGCTAAATTTTACCAACAGTTCCCTGGCTCGATACTTTCGTATCCAGCAAGACAAAAAATTGTGATTTTGTAGACAGCTCCGACTGACAACGAGTAACACCCATCGGCATCTTGCCGCAGAAAATTTATGAAAGTAAGCAGACGACACTTTACGACCCTATCCGCTTTGACGTTGGTAGCCTGCCTGGGCGTGACTGGCTGTACCCAACCCGCAGCCCCTCCAACCACCGAAACGCCCTCCGAAGCAGCCACCGCCAGTGCCCCTGTAGAACTCACCATTTCCGTAGCGGCCAGCGTTCAGGATGCCATGCAGGACGTGCAAACCGCCTACCAGGAAGAAGCGCCCAACGTCACCATTACCTATAACTTTGGCTCTTCCGGTTCCTTAGCCCAGCAAATTATCCAGGGTGCCCCCGCCGACGTGTTTCTCTCTGCGTCTAAGAAGTGGATGGATGACCTGGAGGGGCAGGGCGAGATTCTCGAAGGTTCCCGCCGCGACCTGCTGCTCAACTCCCTGGTGCTAATCGTCCCCCAGGATAAAACCGACGTGACTGACTTCAGCGACTTTGCCACGGATAAGGTGAACCGCATTGCCATCGGTGAACCAGAAAGCGTTCCAGCGGGGCAGTACGCCCAGGAAGCGCTGACCTCCCTCAACCTGTTTGATGCCCTGCAGCCCAAAATGGTGTTTGGCAAGGACGTGCGTCAGGTGCTGTCCTACGTGGAAACGGGCAACGTCGATGCGGGGCTGGTCTATGCCACCGACGCCAAGGTCTCTGACCAGGTGCAGGTAGTGGCCACGGCTGCCGCCGATACCCACTCTCCCATTGTTTATCCAATTGGCGTGGTGGCGGATAGCGAGAATGCGGAGGCAGCCCAGGCCTTTGTGGATTTTCTATCCAGCGACACGGCGGTGGCCATCTTTGAAGACTACGGTTTCACCATGGCCGAATAGGGATATCACCTGCTGTACCTGGTTCCCAGTATCTCGCTGGGAACCTTTACGGGAGACTCCGTCTTCAAGGTGCACGGGGTCAGCGGCTCAAAGTGTGCGCATTAAGCAACTATATCCAACCCATCGCCGTAGGATCGGCAAAGCAATGCGTGCCTATCCATTCACAATCCTCTGCGGTGGGCATGGTTTTGCAGCCCTCGCTCCCCTGCAGATCCTAATCTCCCATGCTTGAAGATTTGTCCCCCCTGTGGATTTCACTTAAAACGGCCTTCGCCGCCACCGTCCTGGCTGCCTTTCTGGGCATTATCGTGGCCCGCTGGATGCTGAGCTATCGCGGCAGGGCCAGGGGGTGGATTGACGGGGTACTCACCCTGCCTCTGGTCTTGCCGCCAACGGTGGTAGGGTTTTTGCTGCTCCTGCTCTTTGGCAAAAACAGTCCCGTGGGGCAGTTCCTTGACCAGATGGGCATTTCCATCATCTTTACCTGGACAGCAGCGGCGATCGCCGCCACTGTCGTTGCCTTCCCCCTCATGTACAAAACCGTGCTGGGGGCATTTGAACAGGTAGACCTGACCCTGCTCAGTTCGGCGCGCACTCTGGGAGCTTCGGAGTGGCGAATTTTCTGGCAGATCCTGCTGCCCCTGGCCTGGCCCGGAGTGCTGGCGGGCACCGTCCTGGCCTTTGCCCGTGCCCTGGGGGAGTTTGGCGCGACTCTAATGGTGGGGGGCAGCATTCCCGGCGTTACCCTCACCATTCCCATCACCATCTTCTTTGCCGCCGAAGCGGGGCGCATGGGGGTGGCGCTGGCCTGGGTGCTGCTGATGGTGGCCGTTTCCCTGGTGGTAATTGCGGGCATCAACTACAACAACCGCAGTCAAATTCACAAACCCTCCCTTGCCAACGAATGGGTTAAACGGGGGTTTAACTGGGTTTTCTTTAAGACCCTTCGCCGCAACCAGTTCAGCCTGCCGTTGGTTGGGCTGGTTCAGCCACAGGTCAATGGATCGGGGCGATTTCCTGAGCCTGGGGCAGATAGGCGTAGGGTTGGCGGTGATCAGGTGCTTGCCCTGCTGAGGGAATCGCCGCACCACACCTTCGCTCCAGAACTGGACGCAAAGGGGCTACCTGATTCCCATCCTGCGACTCCCGTGCTTTTAGCAGCGCGATCCTCAGACCTCGCGCCTCACCCCCGGCCAGCGGTGGGGATGCTTTCACGCCCCACGGACGCCCAACTGATGGTGCAGATCGAGAAACAAGTACCGGGATTTCATCTCCAGGTGCGGTTTCAAACCAATGGTGAACCGCTGGGGCTACTGGGGGCATCGGGATCGGGCAAAAGTATGACCCTGCGCTGCATTGCTGGTCTGGAAACCCCTTCCCAGGGCCGGATTGTGTTGAATGGACGGGTGCTGTTTGACTCCCGGCAAAAAATTAATCTACCCAGTCGCGATCGCAAAGTCGGCTTAGTCTTCCAAAACTACGCCCTCTTTCCCCATCTCACCGTGGCGCAAAATATTGCCTTTGGCATGGAGGACGTTCCCCGCCACCGTCGCGCCGCTGAAGTCGTGAAATACCTGGATCGCATGGGATTATCGGGGCTGGGCGATCGCTATCCCCACCAGCTCTCTGGCGGCCAACAGCAGCGAGTGGCCCTGGCACGGGCGATCGCCATCCAGCCCGACATCCTGCTTCTGGATGAACCCCTATCCGCCCTCGATAGCTACCTGCGTAGCCACATCGAGAAGCTGCTGATTGAAGTCCTGGGGCAGTATCGGGGCATTACCCTCTTTATTACCCACAAGCTGGAGGAGGCCTATCGGGTTTGTACCAACCTGCTGGTGCTTTCGGACGGGCGCATTCAGGCAGAGGGTACGAAAGAAGACATCTTCAAGCACCCGCCGACCTTTGAAGTAGCCAAGGTCACTGAATGTAAAAACTTCTCCCGCGCCCGACGGCTGGACGACTGCCATATTGAAGCCCTGGATTGGGGCTGCTACCTGGAAGTGAACCACCCGCTGCCGTCAGACTCTGGCTATGTGGGACTGCGTGCCCATCACATCCAGTTTCTCCAGCGGCCTAGCCAGAGCAACACCTTCCCCGGCTGGCTGGCGATGACCACCGAAACCCAGCACCGGGTGACGCTTTACATCAAGCTACACAGTCGGCCCACATCGCCCCAGGACTATCACCTCCAGGCCGAGATTTATCGGGAAAAGTGGGAATCGCTGAAAAATCAGCCCCTGCCCTGGCCCATCTGGCTCGACCCCGCCAGCTTAATCCCGATGGCGCATTAGCGCGTCCCCCTAGCCCGACTTTCTAAAGGGCCGTGGCGATCGCCGAACCCATGCCAGCTCTTTGGGGCATAGCCTTCAGCGTATCCAGGAAGGCAAACACCGCCGGGGAGTGGAGCGCTTCCGCCAGAATGCCGACGCCAATGATCCGCTCCAGGGGCGTGGGCAGGCTGGCCACCTGAATTTCTGGCGGCAGGGGCTTAGCGGCGAGGCGGGGCAAAATGGCGTAGCCCAGCCCCTGGGCCACCATGCTGATGATCGTAGAGTCTTCGCTAATTTCGTAAGCCGCCTGCACATTCAGCCCCTGCTGGGCCAGGTGCTTTTGCACGAGAATGCAGCAGGCATCGCTTTCAGGGGCAGAAATCAGGGGATAGGTCTGCAAATCCTCCCAGCGCAGGGGCCGACAGATGTTGGCGTCGGGGGGCAGCAGCACCAGGTACTCGTCCCGCAGCAGTTCCCAGGTTTCAAACTCCGCCGAGCTGGGCAGGTAGGTGATGCCGATGTCGGCCCGACCTTCCCGCAGGGCCTGCTCCACCGCGATGTAGTCCTGGTGTTCGGTGATGACGGCGGCGACACCGGGGAAGCGCTTGCGAAACTGGGCGATCGCCAGGGGCAGCAAATGGGTGGCCACGCTGCGGAAGGACGCAACGCGCACTTTGCCTCCCTCCAAACCCCTGGCCAGGTTTGCTTCCCGCCCGATTTCCTGCAGGGAGAGCATCATCTGGCGGGCGTAGTGGAGGACTCGTTCGCCCACGGGGGTGAGCTGGGCACCGTGCCGTCCCCGTGAGAGCAGCACAACGCCCAATTCGTCTTCCAGGGTGGCGATCGCGTGGCTCACCGCCGACTGAGAAATCTGGAGATGGAGAGCGGCTTCGCTAAAGTTCTGGTGTTCAGCGACTGCGATAAAGATTTTTAGCTGGGATAACTTGACACCCTCAACACTGCTACCTTTCATGCACACCTCCCCAGGGGCGACGCTGATACTACAAGCCTTTACAAAATACTACAATCAATTTGGCGCTAGCAGGCCATCGTTCCCTGTATAGGGCAAACGTGCTCTCAAGCCACATAGGGGTATCAACGTAAGGCGGGACACTTTCTCAAGAATAGAATCCAGGAGTCAGGAGCCAGAAGTCAGCTCTCTCCTGAATTCTGACTCCTGAATTCTGACTCCTGAATTCTGACTCCTCTCCAACAGGATTTCCCGCTTTGAGTTGATACCAGCCGCATAGTATGCCCAATTTGCCCTGCCGTCGTTGACTTAGATGAACAATTATCTATCAATTTTATTCATGACTGTGATGCATGGGGCTGGTGGAATGTTCGTGGTGAACTAAATAGATTGGAAATAGACAAACACTGATGTAAATGAGTGACCCCACCTCAGGAGGACTTATGAAAACAACGGGATATTGGGGAAATTCAACCCTGCGATCGCCCATTACGGATCCCATCTGGTCTCGCGTGAGCTTTAAGCCCCTGGCAGCCCAGATCCACAGACTTTGGGACGCCCTGCTAACGACGATGACCGCCAGCGAAGAACTGCAGGTCTGGCAAACCCAGCGGCGAGACGGTACCGCCCGCTGGCACGTCTATGATCCAATGGATGGACGGCGGCTCCAGTTTGCCTCAGAAGGCGAAGTGCGTCAGTGGCTTGAAGAGCGCTACTACGTGCGGTAGGCCACCCCCGACAGAGAATAGATGCCCGCCAGGATGGCCCAGTTCATCACCTGAATGCGGGCATCGTAAAGAGTAACGTCAAACAGGGCAAAGCCCATACAGCCCCAAAAAGCCAGCAAATAGCCCATGCCAATGCTGCGCTCGGCGGGCGTCCAACGGGAAGATAGAAGCGATCGCACCCCCCGATAGCAGATAAAGCCCACCATCACCGTCAGCAGCACCATGACGATCAGGCCCGCCTCCACCCCCAGCAGCAGCCAGAAGTTGTGGGTGTGAAAGATTTCTCGATACTCCGGATCAATCAGCCGGGGCGGATAGAGCAGCTTAAAGTTACCCAGCCCCCAGCCCAGCCAGGGCCGTTCCCGCGTCAGGTCAATGGCGATTTCCCAAATGCCAAAGCGGGGGTCATCCGCCAGATTCAATAACCCCGTGGGGCGCACCCCCAGGCCAAATTGGGCAATGCCCCAGGCGATCGCCCCCAAACTGACCAGCGTACCCAGCAGCAGGCGGCGGTTGAGGCGAGTGCAGGCCAGAAACATCAGCAGTTGGGAGGCGGCGACTACCACGCCATTGCGGGAGCCGGAGCAAAAAATTCCGGCCAGGTTGGCGTAGGTTGCCGTGTAGATGAGCCAGTCGGGGGGCGATCGCCACAGATCGCCGCCGACTGGCAGCCATCCCCGGCGCTGGGGGCGGGAATTTGGAGTTAACGGAGCCTGGGGGCATGAAGGTCGCTGAGCAGCAGTGGGCGATCGCCGCAGTCGGCTGAGGATCAGCCCCAACCCCAGCCCCAACATCAGCACCAGGTAGCTGGCCAGGGCGTTGGGATGGTCAAACATCACCATGGCCCGCCCTTTGTGGGGAGCCGAGCGAATCCACTCGACCCACGGCCAGGTCTGCACAGTAGCGGGCAGGCCAGGAGATTTAAGGAGGTATTCCCCCACGGCAATGAGGTTGATGGGCAGGGCGGCAAGCACCCAGTCGCTGGCGAAGCGCTCCAGCCGCTCCATGCCGTAGAGCACGGACGGCAGCACCATAAACAGGGCAAAAAACGGCAGAAAGTTGGCCAACTGGAGCAGGGCTTCCCCCCGGTTCAGGGCGGTTGTGGCACTGAGAACCAGCAGGCCGCTGCTGGCCACCAGACTACCCAGGGTCAGCGCATCCAAGTAGGGGGGCTTAAACTGGCGGAGCGATCGCCCCAGCCCCACCAGCAGCCCCAGCAAACTGGCGTAAAACAGGTAGGGCAGCGTCACCAGGCTCCAGCGAAACAAGCGACGGCAACCGTCCACTAGTAGGCCCCCTCTGCCATAATCACCACCCAAACCGTGCGCAGCAGGATGTAGATATCCAGCCAGACCGACCAGTTGCGCACATAGTAGGCATCCAGGCTCACCCGCTCTTCGTAGGTGATGTTGTTGCGCCCCGACACCTGCCACATGCCCGTCAATCCGGGCGGCACTTTGCTGTAGAGGGAAAGCTTGTCGCCGTAGCGCCACAGCTCCTCATCCACAATGGGGCGCGGCCCCACCAGGCTCATTTCCCCCCGCAGGATGTTCCAGAGCTGGGGCAGCTCGTCCAGGCTGGTGCGCCGCAGGAAGCGCCCCACCCGCGTCACCCGTGGATCGCGCCGCAGCTTCTGGTCTCGCTCCCAGGCTTCCCGCAGGTCGGGGTGCGCGTCTAGATAGTCTTTGAGCACCTGGTCGGCATTACGCACCATAGAGCGAAACTTCCAGGCCGTAAATTTGCGCCCCCCCTGGCCAATGCGCTCCTGGCCATAAAAAATCGGCCCAGGGGAGTCGAGCCGAATCAGCACCATGATCAGCAGCAGGATGGGGAGCAGGAGAGTACCCCCAATCAGGGTAAGGGTGAGGTCGATCATAAATTTGGTGAGCCGTGGCCCCGGCAGCAAAAGCTGCTGCCGCACCTCCAGCCCCAGAATGCCCCCCAGGTCTTTAGCCGCCACCCACAGGGAGGCGAAGCCAAACAGGTCGGGGATAATCAGCAGGTGGGCGAAGGTCTGGCCATAGCGCTCAATCATTTCCAGCAGCCGGGGACGGGGCACGCCGGGCATGGCGACGATGGCGTAGGGAATGCGGCGGGTGCGGGCAAGGCGGGGGGCCATGCCGACGCCACCAACCACCGGAACGCCGTAGAGCATGCCTCGCTTGGCGGGGTTGTCATCCAGCACCAAAACGGGCTTGAGGCCGATGCGGGGCCGCCGCTGCAGGGTGCGAATTACCATCTCGCCGGTTTTACCTGCCCCCAGAATAATTACGGGATAGCCCCACCAGGGCTGGCGGGCGAAGAGGGAGCGGGCGATCGCCCGACTGATGTGTACCATCACCAGGGACAGCACCCAGGCCATCAGAAAAATGCTGCGGGAGTAAACCTCAATCTCCTGGAACAAAAAGATGGCCGACCCCAGCACCAGATACACCAGGGTTGTGGCCGCACTAATCCAGCGCAGCTCGTCCACCGGGCTGAGGGCCACACCGGGATAAAGCCCCACGGTGGCATAGGCCAGAATAAATAAACTAATCAGGGGGAATAGCTGCCAGTACAAATTGAGGCTGGTGTGGAAATCCCCTTCCCAGAACAGACCAACATTCACCCCAATGATCCAGGCGATTAGCAGTCCCAGTAAGTCTGCCCCAATCATGGTGGCGATCGTTGGCCACGAGCGAGTTGACACGGTCAACGCCGAGAGCGCTGGGCGTAGCGTGCGGTTGAGCTGCATATAAGTTCCCGTCTCCTCCTCACGCTAATACTTTAGGGCATTGTTGCCCCAAAAGGGTTGTCTCGCCACGGTTGCTCCCTGGATTGGTGGCTGGCCCAATCGACAAACTGGGTCAGCTCCTGACGGAATCGCCCTGGGGCGAAGCGGGCCGCCTGCTGGCGCAGAATCTCTTGGGAGAAGGCATAGGCCCCCTGCTCAAACTCGCGCACAGCCTCCATCAGGCTGTCCACCGTTTGCTCAGGAAACAGGATGCCGGTTTTGCCGGGGATGACGGTTTCGGTGACGCCGCCTTTTCCATAGGCAATCACGGGGGCACCCGCGGCCTGGGCTTCCACCGCCGCAATGCCAAAATCTTCTTCGGCGGCGTAAACAAATGCCTTACAGCGGTTCATATAGTCGGCGATCGCCCCTTCCGACTGGGGGGGCAGAATCTGGATATTGGGGGTCGCTAAGGCGGTAATTTTTGCCTGGTCGGGGCCATCTCCCACCACCAGCAGGGGCAGCCCCAGACGGGCAAAAGCCGCCACAATTAGATCCACACGCTTATAGGGCACAAATCGGGACAGGACGAAGTAAAAATCGTCCCGCTGGGCGGCGGGCTGGAAGCGGTCGATGGCCACGGGGGGATAGATCACCCGTGCGGGGCGGCGGTAGGTTTTCCAGATGCGGCGGGCCACAAAGTGGGAGTTGGCCAGGAAAAAATCCACCCGGTTGGCGGTGGCCACGTCCCACAGCCGCAGGTAGTGGAGCACCAGATGGGCGATCGCCCCCTTCAGCCCGCCGGTCAGCCCCGCCCCCTGGAGATACTGCTGCTGCAAGTCCCAGGCGTAGCGGATAGGGGTGTGGACGTAGCTGATGTGGATCTGGTCGGCACGGGTCATCACCCCCTTGGCCACCGCGTGGTGGCTGGAAATCACCAGGTCGTAGCCCGACAGGTCAAATTGCTCGATCGCCAGGGGCATGAGCATCAGGTACTGGCGAAAGTGCCGCTGGGCCAGGGGCAGGTGTTGAATAAAGGAGGTGGTCACGGGCTTGTGGTGGATAAAGAAGCGCAGGTCATCCGCCAGAAAATCCACCAGGCTAAACAGGTCAGCCTGGGGGTAGGTGGCCAGCATCTGCTCCACCACCCGCTCGGAACCGGCATATTTGACAAGCCATTCGTGAGCGATCGCCACCCTCATCCCGCTTCAGCCCCCATCAGTGCTCAAGCACAATTAATTACAATTTGCTGGGATGTGCGCCTCCGGCGGGGACGCACACCCCCAAGAAATACTTAGAATTGAGCCTAGCCTACCGGTTCACGGCGTCTGACACAATCGCTGTCGTCAGGTTATCAGGTTGGCACAATGGGGTTGAGCCAGCCAAGACAGCCCTCAAATTGCTGGCCAACCCAATGGGCAGACTGTCCTTCCCCGTTGCTCCCCGGCCCCCAGGCCAGCTAAAAATTAGATGGCAAGCAGTAGTATCTTGTCTGGGGGTCGTGTAAAATCTCACGGGCAGACCCAATGTCCTACGGGATATGGAAATGGCATGATGGTTCCCACGGGCAGTACCCATCGAACACTGGTATCAGCGATTCCCAAGGTGAGGAGGACATCCATTGCAGCTAGACCCAAAGACGCAGGAAACCCTACCTGTGGTGATCTATACCCACGAGAGCAGACTCCGGCGTCCGGGGGAGCTGTTTAAGGAAATTTGGACTGATTTGCGATCGTCCAAAGAGCTGGCGTGGCAGTTGTTCTACCGCAAAATCAGCATGCGCTACCGCCAGTCTTTTCTGGGACCTCTCTGGGCCTTTATTCCGCCCATCCTGGTGGCCCTCACCTCCACCTTCCTCCGGGAGAGCGGCGTATTCGAGGTCGGTGACACCACAATTCCTTATCCCATCTACGTCCTGTTTGCCACCATTCTCTGGCAGATCTTTTCCCGCAGTCTCGATATGCCCCTGCGGGCCATGGGGGAGGGTTTGGCCCTGCTGCGGACGGTGCGGGTGCCGGTGGAGGGGCTGCTGCTGGCGGCGATCGCCGAACTGGTGTTCGACCAGGGCATTCAGATTTTGGTGCTGGCGGCGGTTTTTGCCATTTTCCACGTCCCCATCACCTGGGGGGTGATTCCCGCCGTCGGGGCGCTGCTGCTGCTGATCGGCTTTGGGATGTCCCTCGGCCTGTTCCTCGTCCCCATCGGCAGCCTCTACACCGATATTCCCTCGGCCCTGCCCTACCTCACCCGCTTCTGGTTCTTCCTGACGCCCATTCTCTACCCACCGCCCACCGACTGGCCCTACTCCCTACTCGTGGAGCTGAACCCGGTGACGCCCCTGCTGCTGAACGTGATCAATCTGACGACCACGGGCACGATGGAGAACGTCGTCACGTTTACCGCCATCTCGCTGCTGACGGTGGTGGCCTTTGTGGTCGGCTGGGTTATTTACCGGGTATCGGTTCCCCTGTTAGTTGAGCGCTAGGTTAGGCGCGAAGGAGGCTATCTGCGATGGCAGACGAAATTTTGGTCAAGGTTGAAGGCGTCTCAAAGAAATACTGTAAGGATTTGAAGCGATCGCTCCGCTACGGGCTGCAGGATTTGGCGGGCGAGCTGCTGCTCAAGCATCGGCCCCATACCGAGCTGCGGCGACAGGAGTTTTGGGCGCTCCAGGACGTAAATTTTGAGTTGCGCCGGGGCGAGTCCTTTGGCGTCATTGGCGTCAACGGGTCGGGCAAAACCACCCTGCTAAAAATTCTCCAGGGGCTGATTAAGCCCACCACCGGACGGGTCACCATCCGGGGCAAGGTAAGCGCCCTGATTACCCTGGGAGCGGGCTTTCAGCCGCTGCTGACGGGGCGGGAAAATATTTATGTCAATGCGGCCATTTTGGGCATTCCCCACCACATCGTGGATAAGCGCATCAACGACATTCTGGAGTTTGCCGAAATCGGCGATTTCATCGACGCCCCCGTGAAAACTTACAGCTCGGGTATGAAGGGACGACTGGGCTTTGCCGTGGCCACCAACCTGACCACCCCCGATGTGCTGCTGCTGGACGAGGTGCTGGCAACGGGTGACTGGAAATTTAAGGAGCGCTGCTTCCAGCGGATGGAGGAAATTGTCAACTCAGGGGCCACCATTGTGTTTGTCTCCCACCTGGTACCCAAAGTGGAGCAGCTCTGTAACCGGGTGCTGCTGCTGCACAAGGGGGTGGTCAAAGCCCTGGGAAATTCTTCAGAAGTGTGCGAAGTCTTTGAGAGCCTCCCTGACAGCTATACCGAGCGCGATCTTCGTTTGGCTAACCGCAAACGCAAGCAGCTCTTGATGACGATGAAAAAGACCCCCGACCAAATTTTGGCGGGTCATGTGGCCGAACCGGCTGACCAGCGCCTGGAAATTACCGCCATCGAGCTGTTGAGCGCAGCGGAGTTGCCCCAGGAGAAGTTCCAAACCCTGGAAACGCTGATCATCCGCACCCACTATCTCTGTGATCCTCAGGCCACTCGGCTGAAGTTAGCCGTGCAGTTTCTGACGGTTGGGGACGAAATTAGCATTGCCCACTTTGAATCGTTCCTGGCTCCCCACGCCGCCAGCAATGGTCAGGAAGAACTGTCGGGCTATGCCGACTGCGTGGTGCCCGAACTGGCCCTGTCGGAAGGGCGCTATCGGGTGTCGGTAACCTTAATTCAGCCCACCGATGCCCCCGATACTGCCCCCGTCAAAGTCATGGATCTGGTGTCCATTTCGGTGGTGGCGGGCGATCGCCAGGGGCCTGGCACTAAAGAAAAGCGAAGCCTGGTCTACATGCCCTCCTCCTGGCGGTTTGGGGCAGCAGCCCCCCAGCAAGCACCCGCCTCCATTGGCGATCGCCCCTAACCCCTGTATTCTTTTGGCAAGACTTTCTTAGCAGCTTTTTGAGAATTCCTTTGGAGATCCATTTCCTATGACCCTCACCGGAGCCAATATTCTCGTAGATGGCTATAACCTGGAGCTGCTCAAAGGTACGGGCATTAAAACCTATGGCATCAGCCTGGTGCGGGCGCTGCAGCAACTGGGAGCCAATACGGATATTCTCTTTAGCCGGGACGTGGGCCGCACCCAAAACCCGATACTGGATGAAATTCTGTTTTTCGACACCCTGTCCGATCAGGGCCTGCTGGATCGGTTCAGCATCCTCAAAAAGGGGCGGGTGCTGGTGAAGGGGGCACTGACCGCCGGAGGCCGAGTCTATCGGGCTACACCCATTCGCACCAGCAGCGTGGTGTTAAAAAATCCCGTTCCCGGCACCTTTGTGGGGTCTCTGGCGGGCATCATTGATTCCGTTGAGATCTTCAACCTGCGCAACTGCTACGAAAGCGCCAATTCTCTGTTCAAGCTGGCGGGGCTGTACACCGCTGTCTCCCTGGAAAAAGGCATTGATGTCTTTCACGCCACCTATCCCCTGCCCATGACGTTGAAAGGGGCCAAGAAAATTACCACGATTCACGACCTGATTCCCCTACGCCTGCCCTATACGACGCTGGACAATAAGCGGGTGTTTTATAAGCTGGTGCAGCAGACGCTGAAAGAATCGGACGCGATCGCCACCGTTTCAGAAAACTCCAAGCGAGACATCCTCAGTCTGTTTGACGTCAACCCCGACAAAATCCAGGTTACCTACCAGCCCGTTGCCCTCAAGCCTCTGGCCGATAGCAGTGCAGCAACGGTGGGCAAGTACTTGAAAAAATTTCGACTCACCCACCAGCGCTATATTTTATTTGTAGGGGCGATCGAGCCGAAGAAAAACGTCGGTCGCCTGATTGACGCCTACGCGGGCATCGATACCGACATTCCCCTGGTGATTGTGGGCAAGCGGGGCTGGCTCTGGGAGGATGAAATTGGCAAGGTGGTGGACGACGCCGAGCAAAACCCCCTCAGCAAGCGGGTGCGGCTGCTGCAGTATGTCACCAGTGAAGACCTGCGCTATCTCTATACGGGCGCGTTGTGCTTTGCCTTCCCGTCCCTTTACGAAGGCTTTGGTTTACCCCCCCTGGAAGCCATGACCTTTGACTGTCCGGTGCTCACCTCCACCGTCTCCTCCCTGCCGGAAATTTGCGGCGATGCCGCCCTTTATGCCGACCCCTACGATGTCAACGCCATTCGCGACCAGCTATTGCGCCTGCTGGAGGATGCGAACCTGCGCCAGCAGTTGATTGAATCGGGACGGGTGCGATCGCAGTTTTTCAGCGTCGAGAACTATACCGAGCGCCTTTCCAAGCTTTACAGCCGGGTGCTTTAAGGCCATTCATGCCACTTGACTTTCGCAATACCAATACGTTATGGGCCAGTATTCTGGTGGCAACCCTGCAGCAACTGGGGCTGCGCTCGGTGGTCATTTCCCCTGGCTCCCGTTCCACCCCCCTGACGGTGGCCTTTGCCGCGACAAGGGAAATCGAGGCCATTCCCGCACTGGATGAGCGCTCGGCGGCTTTCTTTGCCCTGGGGATCGCCCGCCAGACGGGCCGGGCCGTTGCCCTGGTGTGCACTTCGGGTACGGCAGGGGCCAACTACTATCCGGCGGTGATTGAGGCGGCAGAAAGCCGGGTGCCGCTGCTGGTTTTAACCGCCGATCGCCCCCCCGAACTGCGGCACAGTAACACCGGACAAACCATCGACCAGCAAAAGCTTTTTGGCACCTATCCCAACTGGTATGCCGAACTAGCAACCCCCGCCGTGGAACCGGAGATGCTGGCCTATCTGCGGCAGACGGTGGCCCACGCCTGGGAGCGATCGCACTACCCCGTTCCTGGGGTCGTCCACCTCAACCTGCCCTTTCGCGACCCACTGCCTCCCCTGCCCAATCCGGCGGTGCCAGCCTTGGCTCAGGTATTGGATGCCGCCACTTTCTTTGCTGGGATTTCTCCTGGAATGCCCGCTGGTTTAACGGCTTATGCAGCCTCCTCCCCGATCGCCCCTCTGACCAAGGTGCTTTACGAGTGGCAAACCTGCGATCGCGGCCTGATCATTGCTGGAGTAGCCCAGCCTGCTGATCCTAAGGAATACTGTGGGGCGATCGCCCGTCTATCCCACTATTTGAACTTTCCCGTGCTGGCGGAAGGGCTTTCTCCCGTCCGCAACTACGCGGCTCTCAACCCCTATCTCATTTCAACCTACGACACCATCCTGCGCCAGGCTAAACACGCCCAGCAACTCGCCCCCCAGGTGGTGATTCGCATTGGCGAAATGCCAACGAGTAAAGTATTGCGTCAGTGGCTGCAGGCCATCAATCCCCGTCAATGGGTCATCGATCCGGGCGATCGCAACCTGGATCCCACCCATGGGAGAACCCACCATCTGCGGCTGTCGGTGGCGGATCTGGTTGCCGGGGGATTGCCGGATTCGGTGTTTGAAGGTGCGTCCCCCTGTTCCCCGTTTCTGGTGGACTGGTTGACCGCCGAAATGTACCAGCGGCAGCGGCTTGACCAGATCCTGACAGACACCCAGGACTTGATCGGCAGCAAAGTCGTCTGGCTACTTTCCCAGCATCTGCCCCAGGGGACGCCTCTGTTCATCGCCAACAGTATGGCGGTGCGGGATGTGGAGTGGTTCTGGCAGCCGGGCGATCGCGCCATCCGGCCCTTCTTTAATCGGGGAGCTAATGGTATCGACGGTACCCTGTCCACAGCCCTGGGCATGGCCCACCACAACCAGAGCAGCGTACTGCTGACGGGGGATCTGGCGCTGCTACATGACACCAATGGCTTGCTGCTGTGCCCCCAACTGGCAGGCCATCTCACCATTGTGCTGGTCAATAACCAGGGGGGCGGCATCTTTGAAATGCTGCCCATTGCCCAGTTTGAACCCCCTTTTGAAAGGTACTTTGCCACACCCCAGGCCGTTAACTTTGAAGTACTTTGCGCCGCCTACGGCGTGACCTATGAGCGCATCACCTCCTGGCCACAACTGGTGCAACGCCTGAATCCCCTACCGGAGCGAGGTGTTCGGGTGCTGGAGGTTAGAAGCGATCGCCAGTGGGAGGCCCAGTGGCGGCAAGGGGTACTTAAGGAGTGAGGAGGGCGCTGACCGGTTAAGTTCTACGGAGCTATCGCATTGCCTGGAATTTAGGTTATAACCGAGTGGGGTTGCTGTGATTTGGATGAAGGGGCGATCGCCCACCCTTTAAATTGAGAGGCGATCGCGCAGTTGCTGGTGCATTTGCCGTGTTGGTAAAGGAGGTTCTCTTTTGGTTTTTTTATGAGCAAACTCAAGGGTTCTTTGAAGCAAATCATCAAAGCTGTTAGTGGCTACAACTTTGAGCGCCGTGGCCGTGGCCGATCCAGCTATCTGGCGTTTGCCAGAGACAACATCGATATGAAGGTGTTTTACGCAGAAAGCCTGCTTTTAACGGATCAAACCAAGGAAGAGGTGATCCGAACCAAGGGGGTTTATGATTATTTACAGCAGTTAAGATTAAAAACAATATTAGATACGTATCAAATCAATACTGTTCTGGATGTTGGGGCAAATATGGGCCAGTTCGCCAGAGATCTGCGGCGAACCGGCTACCAGGGCAAAATTATCTCTTTTGAACCCCTATCGACCACTTTTGAGGAACTGAAGAACGCATCTGCAGGCGACCCAAACTGGGATACGTATCAGTTGGCTTTAGGTAAGGAGAATGGGAAGCAGCAAATTCATGTGGCTGATTCCTCAGTTTTCACTTCGTTTTTGAAGGCCAACGCCTGGTGCGAGGAACGCTTCGGCGCAAGCTCGGTGGGTAGTCGGGAAGAAACCGTTACCGTTCGTCGGCTGGATGAGGTGCTGGGCGAGATGGTGGACAACCTGGAGCAAGCCAGGATCTATCTGAAAATGGATACCCAGGGCTATGACCTGGAAGTCTTCAAGGGGCTTGGCCACCTGACCGACCCAATCCTGGCATTGCAAACTGAAGTATCGGTGATCCCGATTTATCAAGGCATGCCTCCTTTGATCGATAGCCTGACCTTCTTTGAAAAGGCCGGATTTGAACTGGCGGGGATGTATCCCGTCAGCTTTGAACATGCGACACTACGGGTGATTGAGTTCGACTGCATGATGGTCAGAGCTAGCGACTGAAGGAGCGGCTTCTGGCCTTGCTCTAGTGGCAGGGAGTAGGGCGGTGTTACCCTACTCTCTCTTTGCATTGAGCCAATATCTGCAGGGGTTGCATCGGAAACTACCCGATATGGTGGTTAACTTGAGGGTGGTTGACCTTGAAAAAGTCTCCCAAAAGTCCTCTGACGAATCTGACGAATCTGACTTGTCTTTTCCCAGAGCGATAATTATATTCCAATAGAGTGCGATCGCATTGATGATGAATCACCGGGCGATCGCACCTTTCATCAGGAAAGAAACATCAGAGTGGCCAGCCAAAACGTCACTTTGAAATAGCCCTGTGCATTCTGAAAAGTTCGCATCCTGATGAACGTTTAACCGTCAACAAAAGTGCAGGGAACAAGCTAAATGAAGTGAAAGCCATCACTGAGGACGAGTCCCGGCTGGCCGCAACCCTCAAGTTCTTTGACCTGCACGTTCTGGATCAGGTTGCAGCCGCCTAGGGCCAGTGCATTCGTCAAGTTGTCCAAGAGACCTCCCAAAGTAACTGGTCAGACCATAAGGGTACGAAAGGCGCTCAGGCGTCGCTTCTGCCTTTATGGTCTTTTTTTAGCGCTGAATACTGGTGTAAGGAGATTTTTGAGAATGATCCTACCGGACGATGTAAGGGCAAATGGCCATTTGCCCTTACCAAACGTTCAATCGGCAGGGGCAAAGGGTCCTCTGTCCCTACAGGACGCATCCCCAAATTCGGCCCTGCCTTTTTTCATCCATGCCTTGCGCCTACTGTCAAAATGCCTGCCGTTCCCTCAGCGGATTTTTGAGAATTGTTCGATACTGGTAAGAATAATAAAGAGTATGTTCAGGTAGCGTTGGCATGGAATTTCGAGGAATTGATACGCCGCGGCTGACATGGTCGGGAGACGGTCTCGCCATTGGCCTGTTTGAAGATAACTTGCCCCTCGCTGGAGATCTGGCCGATCTGGATCAGAAACTGTCTGGGGTGTTGACCGAGCTGATTGAAGAAACCAAGTTCAAGGGCAGCGTCGGCAGCAGTGCCGTCACTCGCGTGGGGGCGGGCAGTCCCATTCGCAAGGTAGCCCTCGTTGGCCTGGGGAAGGCAGATGACTATGGCCTAGAATCCCTGCGCCAGGGAGCCGCCGCCGCTGCCCGGTTGATGGCTCAGGCGAAGTGTAAACAGGTGGGCTTTAGCCTACCCATCTGGAAAGGAGACGCCAGCCTGAGTGCCCAGGCCATGGTCGAGGGAGCGGATCTGGCTCTGCATCGTGACCTGCGCTTTAAGTCGGATGAAGACGACCAGGGCAATCCCACTCAGGTCATTGAACTGCTGGAGTTGGGAGATCAGGCGGCGGCCATTCGTCGCGCCCAGCAAATTTGCTTGGGGGTAATTCTGGCGCGGGAACTGGTGGCGGCTCCCGCCAATGTGGTGACGCCGGTGGTGCTGGCAGAAACGGCCATGGCGATCGCCAACGAATACGGCCTGGAGCTAGAAATTCTGGAGCGGGAAGAGTGCGAAAAGCTGGGCATGGGTGCCTTTTTGGGCGTGGCCCAGGCTTCCGACCTGCCCCCCAAGTTTATCCACCTCACCTACAAGCCGGAGGGCACACCCCGCCGCAAGCTGGCCATCGTCGGCAAGGGGCTGACCTTTGACAGCGGTGGTCTCAACCTGAAGCCCACCGGCAGCGGCATTGAGATGATGAAAACCGATATGGGCGGTGCCGGAGCTACCCTGGGGGCAGCAAAGGCGATCGCCCAGATCAAGCCCGATGTGGAAGTTCACTTCATCAGCGCCGCCACTGAGAACATGGTGAGCGGTCGGGCCATGCACCCCGGCGACATCCTCACGGCGTCCAACGGCAAAACCATCGAGGTCAACAATACGGACGCGGAGGGACGGCTGACCCTGGCGGATGCCCTGGTATTTGCCGACAAATTGGGGGTAGATGCAATCGTCGATCTGGCCACCCTCACGGGAGCCTGCATCGTTGCTCTGGGGGATAACATTTCGGGCCTGTGGACCGAAAATAGTACCCTGGCTGACGAACTCCTCCAGGCGGCTGAACTGGCAGGGGAAAAGTTCTGGCGCATGCCCATGGAGGAAAAATACTTTGAGGGCATGAAATCCGTCGTGGCCGACATGAAAAACACCGGCCCCCGTGCGGGCGGAGCCATTACCGCCGCCCTGTTCCTGAAGCAGTTCGTCAAGGAAACACCGTGGGTACATCTGGACGTGGCCGGCCCGGTGTGGACGGAGAAGGAAAGCGGCTACAACAACCCAGGGGCAACGGGCTTTCCGGTGCGCACTCTGGTGAATTGGGTGACGGCTTAAGGTGGGTATCAACTGAAGGCGGGAAATCCTGATTGGACAGGAGCCAGAAGCCAGGAGTCAGAATTCAGGAGAGAGCTGACTTCTGGCTCCCGACTCCTGAATTCTATTCTTGGGAAAGTGTCCCGCTTTACGTGAATACCCCCCCTGAAAATGATCCGACCCGACGACGTGGGAGCAAAGGGCCATTGGCCCCTACTAACCGTTTAACTGGGGGAAAACATACTTGCTGTAGGGTGCTGTACTACCTGCTTTATTGATGTCCAGCCGCTTAAATTAGGCGGCGAAAGTGGGATGTTAACAAACATGAGGGCTTATGGTCGGTCTCCTTACCTGGGTTAGGATGAAGAGCCGAGAGCGTTGCATTGAGCAGAAGTAGGAAGCCCTTAGGACAACTGCTATGGAATTTGAGTTTTCTGGATCGTTGCTAGATACTACCCTGTCGCATTTGGCGTCCGAAAGCGATGGCTTGCTGTACTCCGCCCCTAACCCCAATCCCCCAACTGGTCTATCACCTGAGCCACAGCTCTCTCGCCTTCCCCTTGAGGTTTCTGACTCCCTAATAGACAGCGCCGCCCAAGGAGAAAAAATCAGAGTTGCAGCCAACCGGCAATCTTCATCCCCAACTGCAGGCGACGACATCATCAAAGACCCCCGTAGAGGAAAAAAAGATATTCTTAAGGGCTTGCGGGGAGACGACAGAATCCGTGCAGGGAAAAAAGATAAGGCCGTTGGTGGCCCTGGTGATGACTGGATTAAAGGGAAAGGGAGAAATTTTTTCAAAGGCAGCGGTGGCAACGACAAGCTGTTTGCCAGGAAGGGCGATCGCCTGCTGGGCAATGGCGGCAATGACATCCTGGATGCCCTGAGAGGCCGAGGTAGAAACATCCTGAACGGCGGCGGCGGCAATGATATTCTCATTGGCGGCACGAATGATCAGCTCGTAGGCGGCAGTGGCTCCGACGAGTTTTGGGTGGCTCAAGGCAGTTTGCCTGCTGCGGCCAATCTAGTGACCGACTTTGAAGTGGGCTTTGATTTAATCGGCATTAACCGGGATCTGGCCAGCCAGTTCAACGACTTGCAGCTCGAACAACAGGGTGGGGATACCATCGTGCGTGTGCAGGGAAGTGCGATCGCCATCCTCCAGGGCATTGACGCCACCACCTTAAGCGCCGCTAACTTCATCGGCATGGACCCACCGCCACCACCGCCACCACCGCCACCACCCCCTCCCCCAACCCCGCAAATCTCGGTTAGTGACATCGTTGTTCCAGAAGGTACCCCGGGTACTACCAATGCCGTGTTTACGCTGACCCTGAGTGCCACCAGCGCCACCAGCGTTCAAGTCAACTACGCAACGGCTAACGGAACGGCGATCGCCGGAAGTGACTACACTGCCAGCAGCGGTACGGTGACCTTTGCTCCAGGCGTAACCATGCAAACCGTCACGATTCCCATCCTGGGAGACCTGGAGCAGGAAGGCAATGAAGCCTTTGCCCTGGTGCTGAGTAATCCTGTCAACGCTGAGTTGGGAGTGTCCCAGGCGATCGCCACCATCGCCGATGACGATATTTCCCTGATCGCCGCCCAGAAGGGCAATCAGTTCTCCCAAACGTCTTCAGATGAAACTAATATCGAGTCGCAGTTCAGCATAGTTAGTGTGGACGCCAATGGCAATCCAATTCTGGACACGGCCCTGGCCTCGGATGTCGGAGAGTTCATTGGGGCAATCGTTTCCTACGATTCCGGAAGCGGCGAGTTTGCTGGTACTAATGACTTCACAAATATTGTGGATCCATTTGACCCCAATGGAATTATTAGTTTCCAATCAGGAACTCTAATTGCCGAGTTGATTGACGATCCGCTAAAGAATCAAGACTTTGATGGTCGTAACACAATCGAGTACCGTATTTTGGCCCCAGCCTCGACAACACCCGCTAAGGTTATCAGACTTGACTTTTCCGATCCGTTTGACCCTATCGAAAATTTTGACATCAACCAGGCTATCAACTCGATTGCGTATATTTTAGAGCGGGATCTGTTACAGCTCAGATTCGCTGTGTTTGACGGCTTTAGCTTTTTTGGTGGCTCAGTTTATGGAACCCAAACCTTTTTCACTTACTCAGAAACCATCACCGATTTGAGTGGCAGTGAAATGTTCGCCACAGAATTCAAAGTGGTGGATCGGCTTGAGGATGGGGCCTTTATTGCCGATACCAATGGGGCTGGGAATTTGGGGGTGTTTCAAGGGGCGATCGCCACTTTTTCTGAATCTGGCCCATTTGCTACACCGCCCGCCGCTTTTACGGAAGGCAACCTGACCGCCAGCCGCAGCGGTAGCGTAGTCACCTACACCCTTGTTTCTTCGGACAACAGCATCACCCGCACCGCTTCCCTGGATCTGGCTGTTCTGTTGCTGGATGGCTCCCTGGCTGTGAATGACCTGGGCTACATTTTGGAGAATGATTTGCTGCAACGGGCCTTCTTTTCATAGGAGGCAAAACAAAAAAGGGGAATCAAATAAATTCAACGTTTCGCCCCTGCAGGTTAGTACACAAAATCATGCACCTTACCCTTCTAATACCGGGGAACGTTAACTATGTTTCAACCGCTTGTGACGCTGAGCCTGACCGGGATGGTGCTGATGGGTGGGTCGGCTCCGGCGATCGCCCAGATCATCCCCGACGCCACCCTGCCCAATCCGTCTATCGTGCCACCCAACTGTACGGACTGTGTGATTACGGGGGGGACTGCGCGGGGGGCAAATTTGTTTCACAGCTTTGAACAGTTTTCCGTGCCGCGCAATGGGCGGGCCTATTTTGACCAGTCGGGGGCGATCGCCCACATCATCAGCCGGATCACGGGCAACGGCGTATCTACCATTGATGGCCTGATCCAGGCCAACGGCACCGCCAACCTGTTTCTGATCAACCCCAACGGCATTGTCTTTCAGGAAAACGCCCGACTCGACATTGGCGGCTCGTTTCTGGCGACCACTGCGGCGGCCCTTGAGTTTGCCGACTCGTTTCAGTTCAGTGCCACCAATCCCGGAGCAAGTCCCCTGCTGACGGTGAGTGTGCCCATCGGTCTCCAGTTTGGGGCCAATCCGGGGGCTTTGCAGCTTACGGGGGCGCAGTTGCAGGGGGGCAGTGGGGCAACGGTGGCCCTGGTCGGCGGCGATGTGACGCTGCGGGGCGGCATCGTCACCGCTCCCCTGGGGCGGATTGAGGTGGGTGGTGTGGCGGATAACGGTCGGGTGGCGCTGGACATTGGCGGGGCGCAGCTCCGGCTGGCCTACGATGCGCTCCCGGCATTTCGGGACGTGCAGTTTCTGGAGGGCAGCATTCTGGGGGCGGGGGGCATCACCGGGGGCGATATTCAGATCCAGGGGCGGCGGATTGGGCTACGGGACAGCAGTTTCATTCAATCCATTGCGGCGACGGGGCCAGCGGGGGCGGTGGTGCTGCGCGCCTCCGAGCAGATTGAGCTGGTGGGAGAAACCACCGAGCCGCTGACGGGCATCTTTAACGAAGTCCAGGGCGACGCCACGGGCGAGAATGCGGGCATTCTCCTGGTGGAGACACCGCGACTGGTGCTGCGGGACGGGGCGCAAATTTCCACCACTACGGAAGGCACGGGGCGGGGAGTGGATTTGATCGTGCGCAGTGCGGACGTTGAGCTGGTGGGCGCTTTGTCCCAGACGCCCAGCGGCCTCTTTGCCCGGGCCTGTAACCAAAACTGTGCCGGTGTGACGGGGGATGGGGGGCGGCTGGTGGTGGAGAGCGATCGCCTCCTGCTGCAAGACGGTGCCCAAATCTCCACGGCTACCCTGGGGGCGGGGCGGGCAGGCTCCATCGACATTCAGGCTGCTGAGTCTATCCAGGTGATTGGTCGCTGGCCCCAGGATCTGCTGATCGCCAGCGGCATCTTTGCCCAGGTGGAGGAGGGGGCAACCGGGGACGGTGGCACCCTGACGCTGACCACCCCCAGGCTCGTGATTTTGGACGGTGCCCAGGTTTCTACGGCGGCTCGCAGCGAGGGGCGGGGCGGCGACCTGGTGATCAATGCCCCCCGCCTGGTGCGCCTGAGCGGCACGGCCCCCATCGATCGCGACGACAACATCAGCGGCATTCTGGTTTCGGCGGAACGGGGGGCACGCAACGATGCCGGTACCCTGACCCTCACTACGGACAGGCTGGTGGTTGAAGATGGTGCCCGCATTTCGGCGGATAACTTTGGGGCGGGGCAGGGCGGCTCGGTGCGGCTGGAGGTGGAGCGGCTCCAGGTGCGCAGGAACGGCCAGATTCGCGCCGCCTCTTTTGATGAGGGGCCAACGGCGGGTGGGGCGGCGGGGAGCCTGACGGTTACTGCCCGTCAGGTGGATTTAGCGGCGGGGGGCGAAGTGACCGTCAGCAGTGAGGCGATCGCCCAGGCCGGACAGCTTACCTTCCAGGCCGACTCCCTGCAAATGGACAACGCAGTACTCACAGCGGAAACCGACGCCGGACAGGGGGCCAACGTCCGCCTGCAAATTGCCGACCAGGTGCGGCTCACCAACGGCAGCGAGATTTCCGCCGCCACCCGCAGCGGGCAGGCCGGACAGCTCCGCCTCACCGTTGCCAATGGTGATCTGCTGCTGGCGGGGGAGGGCAGCCAGATTTCCGTGGAGGCCACCGCTGGCGGCATCGCCGGAGATTTGCAGATCGACGCCGAACGGCTCGTTGTTCTGGACGGTGCCCAGGTTACGGTCAGCAGCCCCCAGGGGCAGGCGGGCAATCTGCTGATCCGGGCCAATACGATCGCCCTCCAACAAGGCCAGCTCACGGCGGAGACGGGCACCACCCCTGCGGACGGGAGCGGTGCCAACATTGAGATGAGTGGCGTGGCGTTGCTGGCAATGGGCGATCGCAGTCTCATTTCCGCTCAGGCATTTGCAGAGGCAAACGGCGGCAACGTCACCATCGACAACGCCAGCGGGTTTATCGCCGCCATCCCTGACCAGGACAGCGACATCATTGCCAATGCCGTAGAGGGTCAGGGCGGGGCCATCCAAATCACCACCCAGGGGCTGTTTGGCCTGGAGGAGCGGCGGGCCATCCCCAACAATGGCACCAATGACATCGACGCCAGCTCCCAGTTTGGCCTTGCTGGCACCGTAACCATCACCCGCCTGGAAATTGACCCCAGCCGGGGCCTGGTGGCTCTGCCCACCAATCTCATCGATGCCGCCCGCCTCATCGCCCAAAACTGCAGCACGGGCGGCATTGCAGCCGAAGAGCAAGGGGAATTTGTTGTGACGGGTCGGGGCGGCCTCCCCCCTGCCCCCGATAGCGCGCAGGCCTTTGCCCCCTGGGATGACCTGCGCCGAATTGAAATGGCCGCAGCCCGTCCGGATCCCGTCGGAAATTCTCCCAGTGGGCATCGATTCTCTAATTCTGTCTCTGAGTCAGCGGGCGATCGCCCCTCCCCGTTCGTCGAAGCACAGGGCTGGCAGCGGGATTCCCAGGGCCAAATTCAGCTGGTCGCGCAGGCTGCGCCGGTTCCCAATGCGGTTGGTTTGGGGGGCGATCGCTGCAGATCGCGGTAGAAGCAATATTCTACGGCTAATTCTTTTGGAAGTTCTGCCTGTTAGTGTGTCTGGAGCATTGGGAATATTGGTATCAATTAAGCGTTCTAAGGTATACATAAGTCATCTAGTGTCATTTAGTATGGATAGAACTTACGCGCTGCATGCGGCGTCCCTGATTGACTGACAAAAGTTTGTGGCCCTCACCCCCAACCCCTCTCCCAGAGGGCGAGGGGAGCCGAACCAATGCTCTTGTTCCCTCTCCCGAAGGGAGAGGGCTAGGGAGAGGGCTTCTGGGCAGCGGTTCGTAAGTTTTGTTAGTCAACCAGGCAGCGTCCTGAGGTTCTGGATAGTTTTTGGGGTGTTGAGCACCCCAAAAACATTCAACTGAGCAAGTCCTAATGGATTCTGTCGTGCGCAGATTACGAACGCTGTTGAAGATAGAAGAAGAGGCCCTGATTAATGCCGTATTTCATCTCGTATAGCCCCAGGCATCCTATAAGTTTGGCAATCTATCTATTTGGACATTGCTAAGTATGGCGTTACGCTTTCGCGTTAGGACATTCAAGAGGTGTGGAACCCCCGCGTCGCGGGGGTTCCACAATCAAACCTTAGCCCGCAGGGCTATGCAACAGGAACGCAATGCGAGTGGACATCCGTAATGTGGACATTCTTCAGGACGAAATAACGCTTCTGCGCCAGCAAAATGCTGATTTAAGGCAAAAATTAGTCGCCCTGCAGGAAAATCACGAATTTGCCCTGAACCAACTCCAGCAAGCGGTGGGCGATCGCCAGCAAATCGAAGGTGCACTGCAATCCCGCGAGGCAGAAATTCAGGCACTGTTCAGGGCTATGCAGGACGTCATTCTGGTTTTTGACGCCAAAGGAAAGTACTTAAATGTAATTCCTACCAGTGCGCCTTTTATTTACCGGACTCCATCTGAGTTATTGGGGAAGACGATTCAAGACGTATTTCCCCCCGAACATTCCGACTATTTTCTCAAAACCATTCGCCAGGTTTTAAAAACGGGCAAACCAGTCAAAGTGGAATACCTTCTGCCCCATGAGGATCAGGAGATCTGGTTGGAGGCACATATTGCTCCCTTGGGGGAAGATAGGGTCGTTTGGGTCGCCAAAGACAATACTGAACGGAAACGCACCGAGGAAGAGCTGAAGCGGAGTGAAGCTCGATTTCGCAGCTATTTTGAATTGCCCCTGATCGGCATTGCCATCACCTCGCCAGAAAAAGGATGGGTGGCTGTAAACGATAAGGTGTGTGAGATGCTGGGTTATGCCCGTGAGGAACTGGTGCAGCTCACCTGGTCGGAGTTGACCCACCCAGATGACCTGGTGCTTGACCTGGAATTCTTTCAGCAGATGCTGGCGGGTCAGATTGAGCAGTACGCCATGGAAAAGCGTTATTTCCGCAAAGATGGGGTGATGATTTACGCCAGTCTGGCGGTGGGCTGCACCCGGAAGCCCGATGGCTCGGTGGACTACGTTGCAGCTCTGATGCAAGACATTACCGATCGCAAGCTGGCGGAGGTGGCCCTGCGGGAGTCCGAGCAGCAGTTACGAGAGCAGGCAGACCGAGAAACCTTACTCAACCGCCTGCTGCGCAAGATTCGCAGTTCCCTTGACTTTAACGCCGTTCTGCTCACTACCCTGCAGGAAATTCAAAACTTTCTGCAAATTGAAAGCTGCCACTTTGCCTGGTGTTTTCCAAATGCCGACCCGCCTTACTGGGAAGTGATTGAAGACTTACATGCGTCAGGCTTTCCCGGTTTGCGGGGGGAGCATTCTGCCGTCCTGGAAAATGCCCTGTTTACTCAGTGGCTCAACCAGGAAGGGGTGCAGATCGCTGACATCACAACGATCGCCGATGAAAACCTGCGCCAGTTTTTCAGGGATACAGGCATCCAGTCATTCATCGGTATTTTCTTGCAACTGTCACCGGATCGGTTTGCCAGTTTGATTTGTAGCCATACGCAGGTGCGCCAGTGGTCTGGGGAAGAGATTGAACTCCTGAAAGTCGTGATGGAACAGTTGGCGATCGCCTTCAATCAAGCCGACCTCTATACCCAGGCCCGAACGAAAGCCGAAGAATTAGAGCGCACCCTGGAAGAGCTGCAGAGGACCCAGGCCAAGATGGTTCAAAGCGAAAAAATGTCGAGCCTGGGTCAATTAGTAGCGGGCGTTGCCCACGAAATCAACAATCCAGTGAATTTTATTGCGGGTAACCTGACCCACGCCAGGGAGTACACCAGCGACCTCCTCCATCTCATGCATCTCTACCAGCAGCATTACCCGGAGCCGGTTGCCGAAATTCAAGAGGCGATCGAAGCCGTTGATCTGGACTTTTTGCTGGAGGATTTGCCAAAAATCCTGGCGTCTATGGGCGTGGGCGCTGACCGCATCCGTCAGATTGTTCTCTCCCTTCGTAACTTTTCCCGCATGGATGAAGCGGAGCAAAAAGAGGTTAATATTCACGAGGGGATTGACAGTACGTTAATGATTCTGCAAAACCGCCTCAAAACAAAAGGTAATCAACCCGACATTCAAGTCATCAAGGAATATGGCAAGCTGCCTTTAGTAGACTGTTATCCAGGACAACTGAACCAGGTGTTTATGAATGTCCTTGTCAATGCCATCGATGTGCTGGAGAGTGATGCATCCCCATCACCCGAAATTCAGATCTGCACCGAACTGCTGGCGGACGATCACATCCTCATCAAGATTGCTGACAACGGCTCAGGCATTCCCCCAGAGGTGCAGTCGCGCCTGTTCGATCCGTTCTTCACCACCAAGCCAGTCGGCAAAGGAACCGGCTTGGGTTTATCAATCAGTTATCAAATCGTGGTAGAAAAACACAGGGGGCAGCTATCCTGCTTCTCCACGCCCGGTCAGGGAACAGAATTCCACATTAAAATCCCCACCCATCAGTCACCTAGGAGCGCTTGATGTACTGCTACACCCACAACCGCGATCGGGTTGAGCTTTCCCCTGCCTTTGATTCCTGGCTAGACCCGGCTCGGACAGCGGTTCTTTGCATCGATATGCATCGAGGTCACCTGGAGGAACCATCGACCTGTCCTGCTCCTCGGGCCATAGCAAAAATTGAGAGTCACAATGAGTTTCATCGCCAGGTGCGAGAATTAGAGATTCCCGTCATCATGGTGCAGCACTGGCAGCGGTACGGTGGCATTGATGACGTAGCCTCCCGCAAGCGCACAAAAAAGGCAAACTGGCGCTATCTCTATGAGTTGTATATGCCCCCCAATCCCCTGATGGATGAGCACAGTTGGGAGGGAACCCCGTGGCTCGATCTGATGGTGGAAACGGCCCCAACCGACTACTACATTCGCACCAAAAAGCGGTTAAGCGGCTTCTACCCCACCGATCTCGAATTCCTGCTGCGTAACCTGGAAGTGGATACGGTGGTGCTGACGGGCACCATGACCGATGCCTGCGTTCTGAGTACGGCCTTTGATGCCGCCAATCGTGATTTTCGAGTGATTGTGCCCCGTGACATTGTCGCGGGGTATTCTGAAGAGTCAGAACATGCTGCATTACTCATCATCTCCCTGCATGTCGGGCTGGTGGTGGATTCTGAGGCCCTTCTTAAGGAATGGCACATGCGGCGTGTTGCCTCGCTGTAGCCCGCGATTGACCTTAACTTGACCAAAGTCATCGACAAGAGGAATCCCTATGGCACACCTGCTCAAGACGGCAATGGGTACCCTGCTAATGGGGGCGATCGCCCTCGCCAGCTGCACCTCCCAGCCCACCGATCGCCCCACAGAAACTTCAACATCCTCCTCCGAATCTGCCAGTTCCACAACCGCAGCACCCGTCGATCGGCTACGGGGCGTGGTAGAGCCAGTGCAGGCAGAACAGCCCTATCGGGTAGGCATTGCCGTGGTGCAGCTTTCTGATGACTACTGGAAGGGCATGGTCTACGGCATGATGGAAGAGGCCAAGGAGGCCGGGGTAGAAATTGTGCGGGTTTATGCGGCAGGGGGCTATGGGAAAGTCCCCGATCAAATTGCCCAGTTGGAGGCGCTGGAGGCGCTGGACGTGGACGCTGTCATCCTGGGAGCTGCCGATTACGACGGGTTTGATGAAGTCTTGAATCGGCTTTCGACCAAAGGCATCCAGGTGATTGCCGCTGGAGTGCCGGTAAACAGTGAGGTCGTCTCCTTTGGCGTGACGATGGATGAAATTGAAATTGGCAAGACGATCGCCAACTATATCTGCGAGCAAAACCCAGAGGCCCAGGTGATTACCCTGCCAGGGCCGCAGGGGCCCGCCTGGAACAAACTCCGATTTGACGGGGTGCAAGCCGGAGCGCAGGATTGTCCAGGGATGGAGCTTGTGGGAAATACCTTTGCCGGGGACATTACCATCGAAGATGGGCAGGCGCAGGCCTCGGATCTGATGATCAAGTATCCCGATGCCGATTACATCTATGCCGCCGCCGGTGGTTTGGGGACGGGGGCGGCGCTGGCAACCCGAGGCCTGAGTCGAGACACCCGGGTGGTAACGGCAGCGGTCACCGCCAAAACCGTAGACCTGATGGAAGACGGGCACATTGCCATGGTGGTGTCAGAACCGGGGGTTTTAATTGGGCGATCGCTCGTCCAATACACCACGCGCCTGCTCAACGGAGATGAGCTGCCCAACCTGGCAGAAGGTGGCCCCATCCCCTATCCCCAGTTCCTCATTCCCATGTTTGAACTCACCCCCGACAAGCTGCCAGACTACGACCTGACCCACTACGACCAGCCCCCGGCAGGCTGGCAACCCCCCGCCTCTGGCCAGGCCCAGCGATCAAAGCCCGTGTTGATTGGGCTACGATGATCCATGCAGCAGGCACCCGTTTTGCACACCAAGGGGCTGGTTAAGCAGTTTGGCTCAACCTCCGCATTGCGCAATGCCTCGCTGGCGCTGCAGGCGGGTGAAGTGCACATTCTCTTGGGTGAAAACGGGGCAGGAAAATCAACCCTGGCCAAGGTTTTGGCTGGCGTCTATCACCCCGATGCTGGAACCGTTTGCATCGAGGGGCAGCCGGTGTCCATTCGCGATCGGCGGACGGCCCGCCGCCTGGGCATCGGCATGGTTTTTCAAGAGCTGTCCCTCGCGCCCCATCTGTCCGTCTCAGATAATCTCTGGCTGGGCAACGAGCCGACCACTTTCCCGCTGGCGTGGCTTCCCCGTCGCCGGGAGCAAAAGCGGTGTCAGAGCGTGCTTGAGGAGTTTGGCATCGCGGTTGCCCCGAATACCCCCGTGGCGCACCTGAGCGTGGCCCAAAAGCAACTGCTGGAGATTACTAAAGCCCTGCTGCCCCAGCCCCGTATTCTGATTCTGGATGAACCCACCGCCACCCTGACCGAACAGGAAAAGCGGGTTCTCTTTCAAATCCTGCGGCAGCTTCAAAAGCAGGGCGTGGCCATTCTATACGTTACCCACCACCTCCAGGAGGTGTTTGAGCTGGGGACGCGGGTGAGTACCATGACGGACGGAACCATTACGGCCACGCTCCCGGTGACCCCCGACCTGACGGCCACCACCCTGCTGGAAATGCTCACGGGGCGCAATCTGGCGATCGCCCTGGCCCGCACCCCACCACCAACCCGTCGGCCATTGCTCACGGTGGATAACCTCCGCCTGCAGCGGGGCGGCCCCAGCCTCAGCCTCTCGCTACAGACGGGGGAAATTCTGGGGATTTACGGCATTGTGGGCTGTGGGCGCGAATCTCTGGGACGGGCGATCGCAGGCTTGCTCCAGCCGAAACAGGGTACCCTGACGCTGGCCGGGCAGCCCTACGCCCCCCGCAACCGCAGTGCAGCCCTGGCCCGTGGGGTGGGATACCTGCCCATGGATCGGAAGGAGAACGGCATTCTGCCCCAGCGTCCCATCCGCGAAAACCTGACGCTGTCTCATCTAAACCCCTTCACGAAGCTGGGATTTCTGCACCTGCCGCCCGAACGCCAGGAAACCAGCCGCCATCTGCAAAAGCTCCAGGTACGCTACCGCTCGGCGGAGGAGGCGATCGCCCAACTGAGCGGCGGCAATCAGCAAAAGGTGCTGCTGGGCCGGGCGATCGCCCCGGCCCCCCGCCTGCTGGTGCTGGAAGACCCCACGGCAGGCATTGACATGGGCACCCGTTTGGAGCTGTATCAGCACCTGCGTGAGCTGGCCGCCCAGGGGACGGGTATCCTGATGCTGTCCAGTGATCTGGCGGAAACGCTGCTGCTGTGCGATCGCGTCTATTCTATGTATGCTGGTCGGCTGATTCGAGAGTTTATCAACCCCAGCCTCCAGGACGAAGAGGCCATTCTCGCAGACGTTTTGGGGCACACCGCCCCTTCCCTGACCCCTCCTGCCTAAACTCGCTATGACCGACTCTCCCCAACGCGATCGCTTCCCCCCGGTCTACCACCACCTGAAGTTGGGTTCGCTGATGCTGCCGCTGTTTATCCTCACCCTGGCGGTGGCGACGGGATGGGCAGAGCCGCGCTTCTGGTCCAACGAAAATCTGCTGAACCTGAGTCGGCAACTGGCAACCCTGATGATCCTCGCCGTTGGCCAAACCTTTGCGGTGATCAGTGGTGGGCTGGACCTGTCGATTACCGCCATCCTGGCCCTCAGTGGCGTGTGTGGGGTGCTAGCCATGGGCAAAGCCGGGCTGGCGGCGGGGATGCTGGTTATGGTGCTGACGGGTCTGGGCATGGGGGCCATCAACGGCGCAATTGTTACGATATTTCAGGTGTCTCCCTTTGTGGTTACCCTGGGGATGGCCTCGGTGGCGCGGGGGCTGGCCCTGATGGCCACGGGCGGCCTGCCTCTTTATGATGTCCCCAGTGAGTTTAGCGATCGCTTCGGTTATGGCATCCTCCTGGGCATTCCCATCCCCGCCTGGATGGCAATCATCGCCCTGCTCGCTGGCCATTTGCTGCTCCAGCACACCGTCTTTGGCCGTTACCTCTATGCCATCGGCTCCAACGCCACCGCCGCTCGCCATTCTGGCGTCAATGTTCCCTTCCAGACCCTCCTGACCTACGCCCTGACGGGAACTATGGCAGGCATCGGGGCGATCGCCCTGACGGCCTGGGTCAGTGCGGCCCAACCCCTGGCCGCATCGGGTTTAGAACTCCAGTCCCTGGCGGCGGTGGTGGTGGGTGGGGTAGCCCTGACGGGGGGCAGTGGTAGTATGCTGAATACGTTTTATGGGGTTCTCATTCTGGGAATGCTATCCAACTCGTTAAATATGATTGGGGTGTCATCCTTTATGCAAACCCTGGTGGTTGGGGTGGTCATTGTTGCCGCCGTGGTGCTAGACCGCTTACGCCAACCCAAGCCCTACTAAACAGAAACTGTACTGGAATTAGCCGTGCGGGTCAGAATATCCTCTACTTCAGCCGCCGTGAGGTTGGGGTTGGCTGCCATAATCAGGGCCGCCACGCCAGCGACGTGGGGTGTCGCCATGGAAGTACCGCTGAAGTACGCATAGCCGCCGCCAGGAATGGTAGAGTAGACATCCTCACCGGGGGCTACCAGATAGTCCATCTCGATGTAGCCAGCAGTGTTTGAGAAATTAGCAAGGGTTGTATTGATAGTGGTGGCCCCCACGCTGATGCCCCAGTCGGTGGCGTAGATGGCAGGATAGCCCGGTTGGGTAGCATATTCATTGCCGGATGCCATGACAACCACGGTGCCCTGGTTCTGGGCATAGGCGATCGCCTCGCGTACTAAATCGGCTTCGGTGGGCAGCGTTCCCCCGTACCAGGCTGGGGCATAGCCCAAACTCATGTTGATGACATCGGCCCCGTTATCCACGGCGTAGTAGATGCCATCGGCCAGATCTCGGAGGAACTCGTACTCGTCCTGCTCCAGCCAATCGCCAATCACCGATACGGGCATAATCGTCGCATCGTAGGCAACGCCGGTAATGCCAGTGCCATTATTTATTCCGGCGATGGTTCCAGAGACGTGCGTACCGTGGTCATACCAGTCTGTGGGGTCATTGGTGTCGTTGATAAAGTTCCAGCCCAGGATGTCGTCAACAAAGCCATTGCTATCGTCATCAATGCCGTTATTGGCAATCTCTCCCCCATTTCTCCAGATATTATCTGCCAGGTCGGGGTGGAGATAGTCTACGCCGGTATCCAGCACGGCAACGATCACCCCTTCCCCTGTGTGGCCCTGCGCCCAGGCTTCAGGGGCGTTGACCTGGTCCAATCCCCACAGGTCGCCCCCCAAGGAGGCGACAGCGGCAAAGGGGTCAGCGCCAATGGCGGCGGCGACAGCGGCTGCCGCATCTACCAAACCATAGCCATAGAAGACATTAAAGTCCCCATTGGGATCCAGGGGTGATTCGGTGAGGGTGATGTCAAGGTTATAGCCCCCCACGCTCGTCGCCTCAACTCCGCTGCCAGGAGTGAAAGGGTCGTACAACCAGTTGCTATAGCCGCTAACGCCCACGTAGTAGTTGCCGTTTCTGGGGGCAATGAAGCTGAGATAAGACTCAAAGGTGGACGACTCGCCGGGGGCAGCCCCATCATCTGAGAAAGAAAGCTCATTCCCCTGCTCATCAAATAGAACCAGCACGCTATCGGTCAGGGCATTTGGCCCGGTGGCAAAGTCGAGATCGACGGTGACCAGGTCGCCCTGATTTGCCTGGAAGGAAAAGAAATCCACATCCAGACCGGGGGCAAAGGCGGGGTTGTCGCCGATGGCAGTGCTGATGGTGAAGGTGCCAGGGGCGTCGGAGCTAAGGTCGGTGGCGTAGGCATCGGGAATGGTGTCGCCCACCAGGTCGCTTTGCTTGGCCTCAACGGCGAGGGTCAGGCTATAGCCGCCGGTGCCGCCGGAGATGCCGCTGGCTTCAACGAAGGGGTCGTAATCAAAGTTGCCGAAGCCGCTGATGCCGAGGAAGTAGTTGCCCGCTTCTGTAGCCGTAAAGCTGAGGAAGGGATCATAGCTGGGATCTTCGCCTGGAGCGGTGTTGTCATAGCTAAACGTGACTTCGTTGCCCTGGGCATCAAAGAGGCGGAAAACTGCATCCAGGTAAGAGTCTGGGGTTACATCCAGATCGGCGGTGAAGGTGTCGCCTGCGCCCAACTGTACGGCATAGAAGTCGGTATCAAAGGTAGGGTTTGTATTGGGATTGTCACCAATTGCCCCCATGTAATTGGCCGTGCCGGGGGTTTGGTTGGTCAACCCAGTGAAGGTGGCGGTGGTCAGGCTGTCGTTGGATTCTGCCGCCCGGGTAAACAGGCTCAGGGTCAGTTGATAGTCGCCGGTGCTGCCAGGGGTACCGCTGCCAGGGGCGAAGGGATTGTAATCAAGGTTATCAAAGCCACTGACCGCGACGTAATAGTTGCCCGCTGTGGTGGCTGTGAAGTCGAGGTAGGAATCTAAGGAAAGAGCCTCGTCGTCAGGGGCAGCGCTGTCGTCACTGCGGGCGATTTCATTACCCATGGCGTCAAAGAGGCGCAGACCGGAGTCCAGGGAAGACCCTGATTCGTTGGCATCAATGTCGAGGGTGAGGCGATCGCCCGCTGCCAGTTGCACGACATAAAAATCCACATCCAGCCCCGCATCCCGATCAAGGTTGTCGCCAATGCGGCCCGTCAGACTGATGGTGCCGGGATTGTTGGGGTTGAGGCGGGTGTGAATGGCCTGGGTGAGGCTGTCATTTGATTCGGTGGTGGGGCCAGTGAGGGAAGACTGGGCAGGCAGCCCCGTAACCCGATCAGCGGCAAGGCTGGAGATCGGGGCGATCGCCCCTATCCCGTTGGGAGAATCGGTTGCGCCCTGCGGCTCAGCCACTGGCGAGGGCGGCATCAGCGCCAGCACCTCTGCCAAATCGACAAAGGTATGGGTGGCAACCTCCTGTAGCGTTGTGAAGGTTGCGCCTGAGGACAAAGAAAGCCCGTCTTCTCGCGAGTTGGAGGGGGAGGCAAAATCTGTGTCGGAGTCGGTTT
This sequence comes from Synechococcales cyanobacterium, assembly GCA_035285585.1. Classification (GTDB taxonomy): domain Bacteria; phylum Cyanobacteriota; class Cyanobacteriia; order CAKZMO01; family CAKZMO01; genus JAYKGU01. The sequence goes on along the minus strand of JAYKGU010000293.1, from coordinate 19,347 downwards.
GGAGAAAACTTTGGAAACGGCTAGAAACAGGGGAACCGTAGAAGCAATTGTCATCTGACATGGGGACTACTCCTCCAGATGGGGTGAATCTTACTGATTTCTCACGCAAGTCTCGAGAAATTATGATTTCGAACTCATTTGCTTCTCACGGGTTGAGCATCATGCAACTGGAGTTCTAATCGAGTAGAGTATCACCCTGCTTACTATGTTCCAACGACAGGCGATTGACAGTGCTTACCTTTTCTGCATCTAAACCGGGTATCCGCTTCAGGCGGGATAAAATTAAGTGCCCCAGCACAATTAATGACATCTTATGGGGACGCACATCCCCGCTGGAGGCGCACACCCCCAAGGAAATATTTTGTTTAAGTCCTATCTTTGCCAAAATCTAGGGGCTGTTTTAACGCTTGATTTTTCTTACGTTTAGCGCAAGAAAAATCAAGCCTTTGAGAGAGCTTTAAAGGACGCCTTAGGCACCACCACCAGGGGCGGGGTCGAAAAAGCGATTAAACTTATTCTCTATTTGGATATTCTCGTCTGCGTCTGGAGGCGGATTTTTCTTACGGTTGATATTCGGCCACTGTTCGGCATACTGACGATTGAGTTTAATCCAGCTTTCGGCCCGCAGGTCAGTATCGGGGACAATGGCCTCGGCGGGGCACTCTGGCTCACAAACGCCGCAATCAATACATTCATCGGGGTGAATGACCAGCATATTCGCGCCTTCATAGAAGCAATCGACTGGGCAAACTTCTACACAATCCGTATACTTGCATTTGATACAGGTTTCAGTTACTACGTAAGGCATGTTTTAATCCTCCTGGGATTTTAAGGGTGTTCAGCATAGTTACCAGAGTCGGGGCGATCGCCCACCCTAGGCAGTGCGGACTCTCGTACGCAGTTGATTGACCTCGTCAATGGCGGCGATCATTTTTTCTCGATCCATATTTCGCAGTGCCATGCGTGCAGAGACCCAGTCCATAATGAGTTGCTGCTCGCTGGCTTCATCCCCCTGGTCTAAAGCCATGAAGCGGTAGAAGTAAGGAATATCAAACTCTAAGAAGTGGCTCATTACGTCGTAGGCCGCTACTGTCCAGTCGATTTCCCAAACTTCCTTCAGGAGACGTAGAAAGATCTTGATTTCATTGGGGCGCTCTTCCTCAATCATTGTGGCGAGTCCGTTGGTTAAAGCTTGCTTATCCATGGGTTGCTCCTTTGTTTTTGAATGAAAGCGAAAGCTTCTCCCATTCCCAAGGAACGGGTTGGCTAAAAATCTGTCGCCACGATATAAGCGATAGCTTCATCTAATCTTCAGAAACTTTACCCAAACTCTTCACCAACTATTTTTAATACTTCCGGGGTTGTAGCATTGACAAAGGACTTCGCTATCGTTACGACCTCACCCATGTCATCCACCCATCGTTTAATTGAAACCCTGGTTGTCGCCACGGGCAATCCGGGCAAAGTAAAAGAACTTCAAGACTATCTACAGCCCCTTAACCTCACCCTGGTGCTCAAGCCCCAGGATCTGGAAATTGAGGAAACAGGCACAACTTTTATGGAGAACGCTCGCCTGAAAGCCTCCCAGGTAGCGGCGGCATTGGAAATGTGGGCGATCGCCGATGATTCTGGCCTGATGGTGGATGCCCTGGGGGGTGCGCCGGGCATTTACTCAGCCCGCTATGGCGACACCAGTGAAGACGGTATCGACCGGGTGCTGACCGAGCTGGGGGATACGGATCAGCGGCAGGCCCAGTTTGTTTGTGCCGTGGCGATCGCCCGCCCCGATGGCACCATTGCCCTGGAGTCGGAGGGCATTTGTCGGGGAGAGATTCTCAGGACACGGCAGGGGCAGGGGGGCTTTGGCTACGATCCAATCTTTTACGTGCCCGCTGAAAACCAGACTTTTGCCGAGATGCCGCTGGAAACAAAGCAGGCCATTGGGCACCGGGGGCAGGCTCTCCAGGCCCTGCTCCCCGCCCTGCGGGTTCTGATCGGGGAAGTTTAGACTCCCCCTCTCCGACGTGAGAAGGGGCGGGGGGCGGGGGCAAAACCGTGTCTCCCGCCAATATTTTCAGTGAGATGTGGGGAAACAGAAAGCGGAGATTTGTCCTGCCTTCATCCGAATCCGTTGACCCCCACGAGAACTCAAGAATATTTACATTGAGAGACCGCGCAGGCCGATTTAGAATAAATTTGTCAGTTGATGAAGAATTTAAAAGCGGTAGGCTATTTTCTGTTTAGAGAAATTCAGCCCCTTCAAAATCAACGGCATGGCTACAGACCTCTCCCAGAATCACCGCCCTTTTTTTGCCATAGGTATCGGCGTTTCCGCTGATAGATTGGCGGTGCTGGACGTCTTCCTCGCCCAACTTGCCACCGCCACCCCTGCAGCATTCGTCATTGTTCAACATTTTTCCCCCGATTATCAAAGCCCGCTGGCGGAGGTTTTGCTCCAAAATATTGGGTTGCCCGTCTGTGCCGTTGAAGATGGCATGGTGCTACAGCCAGGTCGGATCCACGTGTCGTCGCCGGGGCAGTTCCTGCATCTGCACGGGGCATCCCTGCGAATAACGCAACCTGCCCCACGTTTCAGCGGCCAGTTCTGTCCAATCGATTACTTTTTTCAATCCCTTGCCCAGGAATGGGGCGATCGCGCCATGGCCATTCTCCTATCAGATCCGGAGGGTGATGGCAGCATTGGGCTAACGGCTATTCAGCGGGCAGGGGGACTGGTTCTGATGCAGCCGCCCAATCCAAACATGGGTGCCGGTTGCTCCCCTAAATCCCAGGAGAGCAACGGGGACAATAAGAGCCAGCCCTTTAACCTGGCAGCGGAGCGAACGGCGGGAACGGTGGTAGACGGGGATTCCCCCCCGCAAGCAGAGCGAGATTTGCACTGCAGTCGTACCCTCCGGGAAGCAATTTTTAGCGAATCGACGGACGCCATTTTTCTGGTGGACGCCGCAACCTACCGAGTGGTTGACTGTAATCCCCGGTCGATGGAGCTGTTTGAGGCAAATCACCCAGGCGAGCTGCTGAATCTGGACATGAGGTCTCTGCCAAAGGAGCCGCCAACCTTTGAAGAAATGGCTGGGATGCAGACGGCAATCGAGGCTCAGGGAGTCTGGGAACGGGAAGTTGAGTACATGACCCGCAAAGGCCACACCTTTTGGGGGCTGCTGGCGGCCAAACGCATCCAGTTGGCAGCGCAGGATCTCTACCTGTTGCGGATTACTGACATCACGCCAAACAAGCGGGCCACGCAGATACTAACGAACTATAACCAGGCCCTGGCAGCCCAGATCAGCATCCGCACCGCCGCCCTGAAAGAAAGTGAAGCCCGCTTTCGAGCCATCACCGACAACCTGCCGGGGGCCATCTTCCAGTATGTGCTGCATCCCGATGGCACCGACCAGGTGCTTTACGTCAGCAAGGGCTGCTATGACCTGTGGGAGTTTGAGGCCGAAGTCATCCAGGAAAACGCCCAGTTGCTCTGGGATACCGTCCATCCCGATGACGTCCAACCGTTGTCTGAATCGATTCTGAAATCGGCCCGCACCCTCCAGCCCTGGTTCCACGAATGGCACATCGTCACCCCCTCCGGTCAGCACAAATGGCTCCAGGGAGTTGGGAAACCGCTGCGCCGGGAGAATGGCGATGTGGCGTGGGATACGGTGATTTTGGACGTGAGCGATCGCCACCGCACCGAAGCCGCCCTCCGGGAAACCACCGCCCGCCTGGAACGTTCCCAGCACATTGCCCACCTGGGCAGTTGGGAACGGGATTTGGTCACCCATACCGTTATCTGGTCGTCGGAAACCCGGAACATCTTTGGGCTGCCCCCCGACACCGAGATCACCTACGACCTCTACATTGCCTGCGTCCATCCCGACGACTTAGAGCGCGTCCGGCAGGCACAAGACGCCGCGATCGCAGACGGTCTACCCCTTGACATTGAGTATCGCATTGTTCGACCAGACGGCGAGGTGCGCTTCCTTGAGGAGCAGGGCCAGGTAATTTTTGGTGCCAATGGCCAACCGCTGCAGATTTCAGGCTCGGTGCTGGACATCACTGAGCGCAAACGGGTGGAGCTGGCCCTGCGGGAGAGCGAGGCCAAGCTGCGGGAGGCCCAGCGGGTCGCCCAAATTGGCACCTGGGAAGTTGATGTGATCACCCAGCAGATTTCGTGGTCGATTGAAATTTTTCATATCTTTGGGCGCGATCGCCAGTCAGGCGCTCCCCTTTTTGAGGAACTGCAGCATCTCATCCATGTCGATGACCGACAGGAGTGGCAGGCCAACCTGGAACGGGCGATCGCCACGGGTGACCTCGGTGCCCATGACAGCCTGCGCATTGTGCGACCAAACGGCGAGGTGCGCTACGTAGAAGTTAAGGGCGAAACGATCATAAACGCCCAGGGGCAGGTTGTCTGCCTGTTTGGTACTGTCGCCGACATCACCGACCGCATGCGCACCGAAATAGCCCTGCGGGAGCAGGAAGCCTTCTTCCGCTCCTTATTTGACCGGGCTTCGGTGGGCATTGCCCTTTGCAGCCTGGAGGGAAAACTGGTCCGGGTCAACCGCACCTACTGCGAGATTTTAGGGCGCGAAGAGGGGGAGTTGTTGGGGCAAAGCTGTTTGGAATTTGTAGCACTGAGTGACCAGCACGAGTGTCATCGGCTGCTTCAGCAATTTGCAACGGGCGAGGCCGACTATTTTGCGGGAGAGCGGCGCTTCGTTCGCCGAGATCAGTCCCAATCGTGGGTGCGGGTGACGGCTTCCCTGGTGCGGGATGAAGCGGGCCTGCCCATTACCATTCTGGCGATCGTTGAGGATGTGAACGAGCGCAAACAGGCAGAGCGGGCGCTCCAGGTAAGCGAGGCCCGGTTCCGCACCATTTTTGAGCATTCACCCATCGGCATTACTATTACCTTTCCGCCAGAGTACAAGCTGGCCATTACCAACTCGGCCATGCAAGAGCTGCTGGGCTACAGTGCCCCTGAGCTGCGGGAGCTGAGCTATGACCAGATCACGCTGGCGGTAGATCTGGCGGCGGAGAATCAGCTCGTTGAAGAATGTCTGGCGGGCGATCGCAACGCTTACCGCATGGAGAAGCGCTTTGTCCGTAAAGACGGCGAGGTGATTTGGGGCAACCTGGTCACGTCGGTGATTCGCGATGCGGAGGGCGAAATCCAGTTTGGGATTGCCATGGTGGAAGACATCACCGAGCGCAAGCGGGCGGTGGACCTGGAGATTTCCCGCAACCGCGACCTGAGGGAGGCCATTTTCGAAGAGTCCACCGATGCCCTCTTCCTGGTGGATGGCACCACTGGACTTACGGTGGACTGCAACCAGCGGGCGGTGGAGCTGTTTGAGGCGGCGAGTAAAGACGATCTGCTCAATATTCGGAGCGCGACCCTCCAGAAACTGCCCCGCACCCCTGAAGAACAGGCCGCCATTCTGGCCAAGCTCCATGAAAACGGCGTCTGGACCGATGAGCTGGAGTACTGCACTTTGAAGGGGAGAGCCTTCTGGGGACGCGTTTCGGCGAAGCGGCTGTGCATTGCCGATACGGAGATGCGGCTGGTGCAGGTGACGGATGTGAGCGATCGCAAGCAGGTCGAGCTGGATATGCGCCGCAATATGGAGGAACTACAGCGGCTCAATCAGATCAAGGACGACTTCCTCAGCACGGTTTCCCACGAACTGCGCACCCCCCTCACCAGCATTGATATGGCAGGCCGCATGTTGAGAATTGCCCTGGAGCAGCACAATCTGGTGTCGGAGACCGACCACCCATCGACTAATAAATTTCTGCGCTACCTGAGAATTCTGCGGGAACAGACCCAGCAGGAGGGCGATTTGATCAATGACCTGCTGGATTTGCAGCGCCTCAACGCCAACGCCTTTGCCCTGGATCTGCTGGAAATTGACCTGTCGAGCTGGCTCTCCCCCATCTTAGACAGCATCCGCGAACGGGCCGAGCAAGAGCAGCAGGTATTTCAGGTGGCGATCGCCCCCTACCTCCCCCCCTTTACGACCGACCCCGCCGTGCTGCGCCGCATCCTGTCGGAACTGCTCAACAACGCCTGCAAGTACACTCCGCCCCAGGAGCGCATTCACCTGATTGTACAGCCGACGTCGGGTCCACCAACGGTTCAACCGGCGCATCCTGCCCCAGAGATCCACCAGGAAAGCAATGGGGAATGGCAAGCAGGACTATCTCCCCAGGCGCTGGCGGTGCTTCAGATTCAAATCCTCAATACGGGGGTAGAAATTTCCCCCGCCGACCGGGAGCGGATTTTTGAACCGTTCTATCGGGCGGTGAAGGGCGATCGCTGGAGCAAGCGGGGCACCGGGCTGGGATTGTCTCTGGTCAAAAAGTTCGTGGACTGTTTGGGGGGCACCATCCAGGTGAGCAGCAGCTCAAACCAGACCTGTTTTACGATTGAGCTGCCGTTTCGAGAAAATTTCTAATTGCCCTGAAAAAGTCAGGCGATATTGCAGCTCCCTCTAATTTCCTATTTCTTTTTTCTGATCAACCCGTTTTCTCCGGTTTATCGAGTAGGAAGCCCCTCTCCAGGGAGTTAAACAGGGGCAGAAATATTCAGAGAATCTTGAAAGTTGCGGCACTGATTAGACTCAGGAAAATTGGAAATCAGTCCATCTACCCTTTTTGGGTAAAGCACCCATAGTCTATCCCAGCCAAGGAATTGCTGACAAAGCGGGTACCTAAACTGAGGCGTGGAATGGGCCTAGCGGCAGATTGCAAGCCGTCTGAAATTTTGTGCAATGGTGATAATAGTTCCGTTCATCTTTTCTAATGTTTTCCACAAATTCATATTTCTCCTTACTGCTTTACAAGCGCTTAAAGAAAGAACAGAAAAGTAGGCATTCAAGCGTAGATACGAGCTTGTGGATAGATGGCTCAACGGCGATACCGATCTAACCTGTTCCAATCATTCGTCCCGATCAATGAACTCTTCGTTTGCGTTTCACTCACCCAATTCCCAGGCTTCTGACGCAAGTTACTCGCATCGACAATCGGAAGTGCCGCAGCTTCAGCAAGCGCTCCAACTTACTCAGTCCATTCAGCAGCAGCGGCTGGACGCCATTCCCTATCCGGCCTTTGTGATGAACCCCGATGGGATGGCGATCGCCATTAACTGCCACTGGCAAGTCCTGACCCCCCACCACCCAGATCACTTTCTGGGGGTAGCTCCCTATGAAGCTCTGTCGTCGGGCGATCGCGACCGGGTTCAAACCCTCTGGCAGGAAGCCCACCAGCATCGGCACCCCATCGAAACCCAGTGCGCCCTGGCCCATCCCGCGACCCCAGCGGAGCGGTTTCACCTGCAAATTCACCCAGTTTTCAGCGATCCCCATCAGCGTCAGGATTTGGTAGAGTGGTTCGGCACCCTCGTTCCCGTGGTAAAACCAGCCTCCTCACCAGAGCCCAATTGGCTGTCCCAGTGTGTCACCCTGCTGGATGGTGGAGAGCTGTGTTCGACGATCTTTGAGGAATCGACGGACGCCATTCTCCTCGTCGATCCGCAGCAGCAAACCATCTGCGACTGCAACCCCTCGGCGGTGGCCATGTTTGGGGCCGAAACCACAGCCGATCTGCTCGGCCTGCGGGATGATGACCTCCATCCGCCAGCAGAAGGCGATCGGGGATCACCCGACTCCACATCCATCCTGGCGGCCATTCGCCAGCAGCCTCAGGCCACCACCTGGCACTGCGAAACCCTATATGGCACCCGACAGGGGCAGTGCTTTTGGGGAAATGTGGCCGCCAAGCTGGTGCAGATCAGCGATCGCGCCTTCTATCTCATTCGCATTACAGACATCAGCGATCGCAAGCAGGCGGAAATGGCGCTGAAGACCAAGACAGGGGAATTGAAAACCCTCAATCGCCAGCTCTTACACCTGACCACCCGGCTGAAGATTCAAAACCGGGAGCTAAATCAGTTTGCCTATGTTGCCTCCCACGACCTGAAAGCACCGCTGCGGGGCATCCTGAGTCTGTCGGAGTGGCTGGAGGATGACCTGGGGGAACGGCTACCCAGCGAAAACCGCCACCAGCTACAACTGTTGCGCAATCGGGTGCTGCGCATGGAGTCCCTGATCAATGGCCTGCTGGACTATTCCAGGGCAGGGCGCACCAGCCATTCCCCTGAGCGAGTGGCGATCGCTCCCCTCCTGCGGGAGGTCATCCTGGCGCTGAAACCGCCCGCAGGATTTATGGTTCACATTGCCCCCGAGATGCCGACGCTGGTAGCCCGACGGCGATCGCTCAAGCAGGTCTTTCTGAAGCTCATCAGCAATGCCATCAAGCACTGTCGCCGCACGGACGGGGTGGTTTCCATTACGGTGATGGATCGGGACAACGGCTATGAATTTGCCGTGAGCGATAATGGGCCAGGAATTGATCGCCGCTACCACGACAAAGTGTTTGAAATTTTTCAAACCCTCCGCTCCAAAGATGAGGAAGAGGCCACGGGGGTGGGCCTATCTATTGCGAAAAAAATCGTTCACTCCGAAGGGGGAGACATCTGGGTAGAATCAGAGGCGGGCAAAGGCACCACGATGCGCTTTACCTGGCCCAAGCAGGCCACCGAGCGCTAACGATATGCCCCTGGAGTGAGGCTGGAGTGAAAAGGCATGGCCGGGTATCAATTTAAGGTGAAAAGCTCTGCCAGGAACAGAATCCAGGAGTCAGGAGCCAGAAATCAGCTCTCTCCTGAATTCCGACTCCTGGATTTTGGCTCTTTGTCCAACCAGGATTTCCTGGCTTACACGGATACCCGACATGGCCGACGCTGAATTCCCCTGGCCGGTGCAGGATCGGTTTCTGGAACTGCACTCCCGCTGGCTTACCCTGATTGGCGAGCACCTGCAGGATCACCAGGGGAACGTGCTGGAATACTGGCGGATTGAAAAGGCCGACTCGGTGATTGTTCTACCCCTGCTTGATCCCGATATGGCTGGTGGGGAACGGCACCTCCTTTTGCCTGCCCGGAGCTACCGTCCGGGGGTGGGGGCGGCAACCCTGGACTTTCCCGGTGGGCGGGTGGCGGCAGACCAAAACCGGGAACAGGGGGCGATCGCCATCCTGCAGCGGGAGTTGGGCTTTGCTGCCGATCGGATTAGACAGATGGCTCCTTTAAACGCCGAAGGTTGGCCCGTTAACAGTTCTTTCTCCAACCAGCGGCTGTATGGCTTTGTCGCCCATTTGCACAACGCCCCCAATGCTGGGAACCATCAGGTTGCTGTCACCTATCCAGCTACAGCGGTGGGCATCCAACAATTACTCCAGCAGCTTACCTGCCTGCAATGTCGGGCGGTGCTGCTGGAGTGGTGGTGGCGGGACGGGGGCAAACAGCGCCAGACGCGTTAGCCCGCCTGGGGTTGGGCCTGCTCCTGTTCCGCTGGGCCAAAGATTTTATCCGTGAGCTTCACGTACCAGGCGGCTGCCTGCACCTGGATGATGTAAGCCATGGCAATGATCAGGGCGATTTCTGACCCCTGCTCGCCCCCAAAGACGGTGACGGCGATCGCCAGGGCAATGGACAGGTTCCGCATCACCGTGCCATAGACGAGGGCGATCGCATCTCCCCGATCAAACAAAAACTTGCCGACGAAGGTGCTCAACAGAAAATTGCCTACATAGAGAATCGCCAGGGGAATCAAAAAGGCCAGCAGCGCCAGGGGATTGGCAACGATATCTTTGGCTTTGAGGGCCATGGCGACAAACACTACGCCCAGCACCCCCAGGGTGGAAAAGGCTGGAAACTTTTTCTTGAGGTTTTTCTGGTACTTGTCGTTGCCCACGATTTGAATCAACACCAGCCGGGTCACCAGCCCCAGCGCCATTGGCAGGAAGACAATGATGAAAATCTGCCGAAAGGTGTTAGCCAGGGGAATTTCGATGACCGTGCCCATCAGCCATTTGGCATAAAAAGGCGTGGCGATCGACCCGAGAATTAGCCCAATCACGGTCATTTTTACGGCGGCACTGAGGTTGCCCTTGGCAAAGCCGGTCCAGGAAATGGTCATGCCGCTGGTGGGCAAAAGGGATGCCAGCAGGAGTCCCAGCGCGATCAAAGGTCGGTCAGCAAAGAACAGTCGCCCCATGCCGTAGGCGAAGAAGGGAACAATGGCAAAGTTGATGAACTGGGTGACCAGCTGTAGCTTGTAGTCTTTGCCGGAAAACACCTTCTGCACCTGCAAATTAATCATCATGGGATAGACCATGAGAAAGGTGAGGGGCACAATCCAGGCTTTTAGCGGAGCCGGATTTACGAAATACCCCACCACAATACCCGCCACCATGGCGGAGGGAATGGTCCAGACCAGGTTTTTCTGAAGCGTTTCAAGTAACTTCCACATGGGTATGATGTTCCTAAATGTTCTGACAGCTCCCGGAGTTTAGTGGGATGTTTGCAAAGTCCGATCCAGCTCGGTGACCAGTTGGGAGAGGCGATCGCGAACGCCATCCAAATCCCGCGAGGGCTGGCTTTCAATGCCCATGGCCAGCAACTGCAGCCCCAGTTCCACAGCATCGGGTACGCTCAGCACCCAAACCAGCGATTCTGCCGCCTGATCCGCGCCTTCAAAGTTGACGTGAATGGCGGCGGGGTTTTGTTGCTCCTGGCCTTCTACCGCCCCAATGCGGGAAATCTTGCTTCCTCGGACAGTGGCCACATCTTTTACCTGGCCCATGACGGTAATATCGCTGGTTTCCAGGGCATGGGTGACAAATTTAACAGTCATTGTTAACACTCCTATTTCAATTTGCTCAGGACTTACGTACTGTACGTGGTGTCCTGGGATGTTGGGCGGTTTTATGGGCAAAGGGCTATTTGCTTTGACCTGCTAAGGGGGCAAATGGCCCTTTGCCCCTACGTCGTCGGGTAGGATCATTTTCAGAAACGCTCCTAATTCACCCCAATCATGGTTTTCTGGGGAGTCACGGTCGTGGAGGTTACCAGGTCGACACCAAACAGGGTCTTTAATCCCAGCCGCTCAAACCAGGGCACGGCAGCTCCCAGGCGCATTTTGGTCATAAAGTACTGCTCAAATAGGGTCTTGCCCCAGACCACCCACTTCCCCTGCACGGCATAGGCCCGGTGGCGCTGCCCCGTGACAGGGTCGGGCAGCACGGGGGCGGCCACATATAGGATGCCCGTATCACCAAATTCCGCAAAGCAAATGGCCTCCAGGGTGGGGCGCTGGGGCGGGGCTTGCACAGCTCCCAAAGCCACGGCGATGTTGTGGGCCACCGCCATCCCCATGGCCTCGGTCATCTGCCCGCTTTTGGGTAGGCCAATGGGCACCCGCGGCTTGTCGGGCTGGGCCAGATTGACGCTCACCCCCAGGGAGTAAATTTCCGGGAAATGGGGATGCTGCTGGGTGGAGGTGATGGGGATGAAACCCTTGTCATTCCCCAGTCCGGGCGAGTCTAGAATAAACTTGACCCCCCGGAAGGCAGGCAGGATCATGGCGTACTGGTGGGACAGGGTACGGCCATCATCCAGGGTGAGGGTCTGGCGATCGATGCGGGTGATGGCAACGTCGTCGATGATCTCTACCCCCCGCTTCCGCAGCAAGGCTTCCGTGAGTTTCTGGGCGTTTTTCACCCCGCTGACCCCCAGGTGGCCTGCGTAGGGTTCTGGGGTGACCAGGGTGAGCGAAGCTTTGTGACGCAGTCCTTTGCGGCGAAGAATCCAGTCGGCCATCAGCACAAATTCATAGGCAGGGCCAAAACAGCCTGCCCCCGGCGCGGCTCCAACCACCAGAGGGCCAGGATTTTCCAGAAACTGGAGCCATGCCTCCCTGGCTTCTACGGCATGGCTGGCGGAACAGATGGAATGGGTGTAACCACCGTGGGGGCCTAATCCCGGCACCTGATCAAAGGCAAATCCAGGGCCAGTGGCGATCGCCACGTAGTCATAATCAACCGTTCGACCATCTTCCACAGTGATGCGTTTGGCATAGGGGTCAAACGCGGTTACTTTGCTGGTAATCAGCTCCAGGCCATGCTGCTGGGCCAGGGGATCCAGGTCAAGCTGGAAGTGGTCGAGGGGATCCAGATCAAGGGCCACCCGTGCCAGACCGGGAATAAAGGTGAACTTGGGCCGGTCAGAAATCAGCGTGACCGTATGCTCAGGCGGCAGTAAGTGCCGGAGTTCATACGCGGTAGGTAATCCACCCAGTCCTGCGCCAATGACTACAACGTTTGCCATAGATGAAATTAAACTCCGTTTTGAATGAATGCTGTGGGTTTTATGAAAGAAAGTTGAGTCCGATGGTGGTTAGCTTATAGCCGCAAACGCTGTATTCCTCACCCGTGCAACTGTGCTCGCCATCGAAACCTTGATTGGTATCCAGATTATTTGTAAGTAAGTCGGCTGATTGACTGACAAAAGTTTGTGGCCCTCACCCCCAACCCCTCTCCCTTTGGCCCGACAGAAAGATGAGAGCGCATTGACAAATATTACTATATAGCTATATTTGTATTTAGGCAAGTTTGTAAGGCTCAACGATTTTTCAACTGCGCCCGGTATCGATTACAGGAAGTTGGCACATGGCATACGATTACGATGTTTTGGTGATTGGCATGGGGCCTGCCGGGATGGCCGTTTCGGCAATGGCCGCCGAGATGGATCTCAAAGTGTGCGCGATCGAAAGCCATCGCCTGGGCGGAGAATGCATGAACGTGGGCTGCATTCCCAGCAAAGCTCTGCTGCGCATGGCCAAAACCCGCAACGTGGTGCGACTGCTCGATCGCATGGCGATTGCCCCGGTGTCACTGCCCCAGGTACTCAACCCCTTCGAGCGCATCCAGGCCGACATTCGCTATATCAACGAAAATAAAACGGTGAAGATGTTTAACAAGGTGGAGCTACTGCTGCAGCAGGGGCAGGCCTCCTTTGTAGATCCCCATACCGTTGCCGTGGGCGATCGCCACCTGAGCGCTAAGCGCATTTTCATTGCCACCGGCACCCAGCCCGCCATTCCCCCCTTCCCCGGCATTGACACCATCGAAGTGCTGACCAATAACAATCTTTTCACCCTGGATCGGGTACCGGAAAGTTTGGTAATTCTGGGTGGTGGGGCGATCGCCTGCGAAATGGCTCAAGCCTTCTCTCGCCTGGGCAGCAAATGCACGATGATCATTCGCGGCTCTCATCTGCTGCGGGGCGTCGATGGGGATGCAGTGCAGCTCCTGGAGCACACCTTCCGCCAGGAAGGAATTGAAATCCTGGCAAAGCAAACCATCCAGGAAGTTGCCCCCTACGAAGGCGGCGTCAAGGTTCTGACCGTCGATGGGGAGGTGGTGGTGGCGGCAAAGCTCCTGGTGGCGGCAGGCCGCAAAACCGACTTTTCGGGATTGGCCCTGGAAAACGCTGGCGTGAAGTACAGTTCCACAGGCATCCAGGTCAATCCCTATTTGCAAACCAGCCAGCGCCACATCTTTGCGGTTGGAGATTGTAATGGGTATGCCCAGTATTCCCATGCCGCCATGCATCAGGGAATGGTGGCGATCGCCAACTGCCTTCTGCCCCATCCCTTCAAGCGCGACTTCCGCAAGTTTGTGGTGCCCTGGACCATCTTCACGGAGCCTCAAATCTCCCATGTTGGCCCCAACGAAGCTGACCTGCGGGCCACCGGAACCGCCTACGAAGCCGTCAAAGTCAACTACGAAGACTATGGGGCCGCCATTGCCGAAGGGGTAGACGTGGGCTTTGTCAAAGTCTTCACCAACGTTACCGGACGCCTGTTTGCCGCCACGGTGGTGGGGGAAGGGTCGGGCGAAATGGTCAATGAATGGGGGCTGGCCATCCAGCGTCGTCTGCGCATGGTGGATCTACTGTTTTTGCAGCACTCCTTCCCTTCCATGGCCTTTCTGAATAAGCGGGTGGCAGAGACCTGGATGATGAAGCGTATGCAGCTATCGTGGGTGCGGGCGATCGCCAAGACGCTGTACCGCCTGTGATAGAGAGGGCGATCGCCTCTCCTACCTGACTGAAAAAAGCCCTTATCGGCATACCTTCTTTTATCTCAGAAGTACTCATTTGTGGATTCAGAAACCCTGCGTCTACAAAGCCCCCTTACTGAGGTAAAAGAGATGTTTAACGGTACTTTGAGTGAGTCAGATTTGCTCAACCCCGATCGCGTGGGTACTTTTAGTGATTCATTTTTTCTGGCAGGCGTCAGCCCTGGGGATGTCATTCAAATCAATTTAGATAGCACGGTATTTGATACCTATTTGCAGCTCGTTGATGTAGATACCAATGCCGTCATTGACTTTGATGATGATGATGGCCCAGGTTTCAACGCTCAACTGGTGTTTACCGTTCAAGCTAATACCAACTACGTGATTCGGGCAACGTCGTTTGACAGTGGTGCCACAGGCTCCTACAGCATTAACTTCAATGATGGCCATCTGATTCCGGTACCGATTCCTTTTATTGACAATCGTGAAACCCTGCAGGGTAGCCTCACCACCGACGACTTTACCAACCCCGATCGCCCCGGTAGCTTCCGTGACGACTTTTTCTTTGAAGATCCGGTGGTGGGAGAGCGCATCCAGGTGGATCTGGTGGGCAACTTTGATCCCTATCTGCAACTGATCAATGCCAACACGGGAGACGTGATTGCCTTTGATGACGACAGCGGCACGGGTCTCAATGCCCGCCTCACTTTCACGCCTCAGGCCAATACAGAATACATCTTTCGGGCCACCTCCTTTGATGATAATGTCACCGGCAACTACAGTATTACGACCACGGTCATTCCCAACCGTGCCCCCAACGCATTGATTGACGCCAACCCCTTTACGGGCGGGGCACTTCCAGAGTTTGCCTCCTTTGATGGCCGGGGCAATAACCAAAGTTTTAGCAATGTGGGAGCCGCAGGTACCCAGTTGGTTAATATCGCGCCTTTGGGCTACGTGGATGGTGGTGCGACCCTGGCGGGGGGCGATCGCCCCAATGCCAGAGATGTCAGCAATGCCCTGGGCCAGCAAGACGAACTCATGCCCAGCTCCCGTGGCCTGACCAACTTTATCTGGGCCTTTGGCCAGTTCCTGGATCACGACCTTTCGCTCACGCCTTCCCAGTCGCGGGAAGATGCGGCCCGCAATGGCGAGTTCATCAACATTGACATTCCCATCGGTGACCCCTTCCTCGACCCCCAGGGCACCGGTACGGTGGAAATTGAGGTGCGCCGCTCAGAATTTGTCCCTGGCACGGGCACCGACCCCAACAATCCCCGCCAGTACGAAAACGAGATTACCCACTGGATCGACCTGTCCAGCGTCTATGGTTCCGACAACAGCCGAGCAAACGCGCTGCGGAGCTTTGCCAGAGGCCAACTGCGGGTGAGCCAGGGCAACCTCCTCCCCCTGTTTGACCCCAGCATCGACGGCAATGATAACCCTGGGCCGACTCCCAACACCGACTTGTTTGTTGCCGGGGATGTGCGGGCCAATGAAAACGTGGTGCTGGCCTCCATGCATACCCTGTTTGTGCGGGAGCACAACCGGCTGGCAACGGAGCTGGCGGAGGTGCATCCCTCCTGGACGGATGAGCAGCTCTTCCAGCGGGCGCGGCAAATTAACATCGCCCAGTGGCAGAACGTCGTTTACAACGAATATCTGCCCACGCTGCTGGGAACGGGGGTGATTCCCGACTACACCGGCTACAACGACGCCATCAACCCCAACATCAGCCGCACCTTTTCCACGGCGGCCTATCGCCTCGGCCACACCCAGCTCAGCTCCGAGATTCAGCGGCTGGATGCCAATGGCAATGGGATCGCCCAGGGCCCTCTCTCTCTCTTTGAGGCTTTCTTCCCCAGCTCCAGCGTGGTGCGGGAAACGGGCATTGACCCCATCCTGCGGGGCATGGCCTCCACCCTCAGCCAGGAGGTAGACCCCCAGATTATCGACGATGTGCGGAATATGCTGTTCAACTTTGGCAACTTCAGCGCCGCCCAGGACCTCTTTGCCCTCAACATTCAGCGGGGGCGCGACCACGGTCTGGCCGACTACAACACCATTCGAGCCGCCTTTGGTCTACCACGGGTGACCAGCTTTGCCGAAATTACATCCGATGTTGAGGCACAGACCG
Source organism: Synechococcales cyanobacterium (assembly GCA_035285585.1). Taxonomy (GTDB): domain Bacteria; phylum Cyanobacteriota; class Cyanobacteriia; order CAKZMO01; family CAKZMO01; genus JAYKGU01. The sequence goes on along the minus strand of JAYKGU010000293.1, from coordinate 3,206 downwards.
CCCTGGAGGAACTGTACGGCGATGTCGATAACATTGACGCCTTTGCAGGCATGATCGCGGAGGATCACATTCCAGGGGGCAGCGTTGGGGAAACGATTGCGGCGGTGCTGGTGGATCAGTTCAGCAGTCTACGGGCGGGCGATCGCTTCTATTACGAAAACATCTTCAGCCCCGCCGAAATTGCCCTCATCGAGCAAACCCAACTGTCCGACATCATTCGGCGCAACACCGACACTCCCATCATTCAGGACAATGTGTTTACCCTGTTCAACGACGGCACCGCCGCAGACGATGTGCTCAACGGTGGCCTGGGCGATGACCGCATCAACGGCCTGGGCGGCAACGACCAAATCGTCGCCCACGCTGGCGAGGATGCTCTCTCTGGGCAGGCTGGGGACGACTCCATCGATGCTGGCAGTGGTAACGACCGGGTGCTGGGTGGCAGCGGCAACGACAACCTGAGCGGCGGCGCAGGCAATGACAGTGTGCTGGGCGGCAGCGGCAACGATGCTATTCTCGGTGGGGATGGCGATGACCAGCTCTCTGGCGGCGTCGGCAACGATGACATCGATGGCAATGGCGGCAACGACCTGATCCTGGGCCACAGCGGCATCGACAACCTCTTTGGCGGCGCAGGCACCGATCGCATCAATGGCGGCAGCGGCAACGACTTCCTCCAGGGCGACGAGGGGAATGACGACCTGACGGGGGGCAGCGGCAGTGATGTGCTGGTGGGCGTCAATGACACCGCCAGTTTCCCTGGGCGCGGCGAACGGGATACCCTGACTGGGGGGGTGGGGGGCGATCGCTTCGTCCTGGGCCGCTCGGGCACCGTCTACTACAACGACGGCCTGTTCAATCCGGGCACCGGCGACAGCTACGCCCTGATCCGCGACTTCAACCAGCTACAGGACACCATCCAGCTAGCAGGCTTTGCCAGCCAGTATCGCCTGGCCCAGGTCACCCTGACGGGCAGCAGCGGGCTTCATACGGGCATCTACCGCGCCAATACCAACGACCTGGTGGGAGTACTGGAAAATACGCAAGTCACCAGCTTTGGCAGCGGCTTCGCCTTCGTGTAAGTCTCACGCTATTTGACCAGCCCCGCCCGCAGGGCCACCACCGCCGCCTGCACCCGGTCATCCACCGCCAGCTTGTTCATAATGCCGCGCACGTGGGTCTTCACGGTATTGGGGCTGAGATACAGGGCCGCCGCAATCTCCGGGTTGCTGCGGCCTTCCACCATCAGGGTGAGCACTTCCATCTCCCGCTGGGAAAGCTGCCCCACCATTAGAGCCTCGTCCTTGGCGGGAGCTTTGAGATGATCCATGACTTTGCGGGCCACCTGGGCATCCAGATAGCTGGCTCCCTCGCGGGCGGCGTGGATGGCGGCCAGCAGGCTATCGACGCTGGTGCCTTTGACGCAGTAGGCATCGGCCCCGCTGGAGAGAGCCGCCACCACCTCATTCTCAGCCGTGTGGGAGGTGAGCATGACGATGTGAATCTCTGGCAGTTGCTCCTTAATCGCCTGGGTCGCGGCTATGCCGTCCATGCGGGGCAGGCCGATGTCCATCACCACCACGTCGGGTTTCCGCGCCAGGGTTTCTTCCACGGCGGAATAGCCGTCCTCCACCTGCCCGACAATCTCAATATCGGCGTGGGTAGCGAGGGACTGCTCCAGGCCGAGCTGCATCATGGGGTCGTCTTCGACGATGAGGACGCGGATGGGGGAGGGGGGGGAGGGAGTCATGGGTGGATGAGTGGATGGGTGGATGGGTGAGTTAGGTGGCGATCGCCGCCAACCAATAGAATAGGGGAGCCAAAAATAGGGCTGGGAGAAACGAGGCAATGCGGATCTTGGCCGTTTCTAGTAAGTTTAGCCCCAGGCCGAGGATCATTAAACCGCCGACGCCGGTGGTCACCAGCACCAGGGGAGATGCGGTCGGGTCTTCAGGGAGGGATTGGGCCAGCCATCCGGCTCCCAGGGAAATGCCCCCCTGGTAGACCAGGATGGACAGGGCTGAGAAACCCACGCCCATGCCAAAGCTACTGGTGAGGGCGATCGCCGCCAGTCCATCCATGGAAGCCTTCAGGGTCAGCAGGGTATTGTCCCCAATTAATCCATTATTAATACTGCCCAGCAGAGCCAGGGGGCCGACACAAAACAGCAGGCTGGCGGCGACAAAGCCCTCCGTAAAGCTGCCCTTACCCTGGAAGCGCTGTTTGAGCCAGTCGCCCACGGCCTCCAGGACGGCTTCCAGATGCCACCACTCCCCCAGCAGTCCGCCGATTACCAGGGCCAGCAGCCCCAGAATCACGCCATCTACAACTCCGGCCCGTACTTCGGTGAGGCTGGCCGCCATGCTCAACCCAATCAGCAGGGTAATCAGCCCCACCCCCTGGATAATAATACGCTGCATCCGCATGGGCAGACGACCCCGCAGCAGCAGCCCCAGTGCCGTGCCTGCCAGGACGGTGACCACGTTGATCCAGGTGCCGCTGGTTTTTATCCAAAAGTCCAAAGCGATCGCTCCTATAGCAAATAAGGTGGGCAATGCCCACCCTACCGATCATAGCCAGCCCTGTTGCTTGACGGACGTTGCCCTCATCCCCCAGCCCCTTCTTCCAGAGCGGGAGAAGGGGAGCTGGAAAGCCTTGTCTTACCTCCCCCTCGCCCATTTTTGGGAGAGGGAGATTGAGGGGGTGAGGGCCAAGATGTGTGTATGTAGTAGCCCAGATTGGGAGAGGAGTTTGGAGTGAGGGCAAAATGGCTGGCAGCAAAGTAAATGATCCACTAAACGGTGGCCAGGGTCTCGGCAGGGGGCGTCGCGAACTGGGGAGCCGCCCCCAACTGCTCGTGGGCCGCCAGAATCAGATCCTCCGTTTCTTCCCAGCCCATGCACTGGTCGGTGATGGACACGCCATACTCAAGCTGACTGCGATCGGCGGAGATGGGTTGGTTTCCGGGCTTCAGGTGGGATTCCAGCATCATGCCAATCAGGGCGCGATCGCCCGCCACAATCTGCCCCACCACCTGCTGCATCACATCCGCCTGCCGTCTGTGGTCTTTGTTGGAGTTGCCGTGGCTACAGTCGATCACAATGCTCTCGGGCAGGTTGCGCTCCCGGAGCTGAGCCACCACCCAGCTCACGGTCTCGGTATCGTAGTTGGGCTTGCCGCCGCCGCCCCGCAGGATGATGTGGCCG